>JAOZTW010000001.1 GCA_029938985.1 Bacteroidales bacterium
TATCAACACATTATAGCCATGTCCAGTTTTTTACCCATTATTTTAGAGGTCAGAATATCAATTATTTGTAATAAAATATAACTTTTTCCAACTCTACGCTGTCCTGTAAATGCTTTTATTATTTGTTTATCAATAAAAGGAATAATTTTTTGTAGATATTTTTGCCTTTTTATAATATTATTTTTCATTTGCAACCTATTTATAAGTAAAACTTTTTGCAAATATACAAAATACTTTTCGTATAAGTAAAACTTTTTGCAAATAATTAAAATACTTTTCGTATAAGTAAAACTTTTTGCAAATATTTAAAATACTTTTCGTACAAGTAAAGTTTCATAAGAAATATATCGGTTTACAGTCAAATATTGTGATGTCTTTACTTAAACCTAATTTATTTATTTTAAATAAAATACAATCTTTTATGTGTAAAGCGTTCACGCTTTACTCGTTTGATTATCAACCAATTTTACGTGTAAAACGTGGACGCTTTACGCATAAAAGTATATTTTATCACAATATTTAACTGTAAACCACTTTTTAATTTCGGCATTTTTCATAAATGCAAATTACTGTGTTATTTTGATTATTTTAAAATCCTCATTTACAATAAGTAAACTGCGGCATTTAAAAATAAAAATGCCTTAATTTCTTAAGTCTTATGTCCAGATTTACTTCCGTTTTGTAAACACTATCGCAGAATATTCTCCAAATTTACTCATGAAACTGCTATATTTATCTTCAATTTTAATCAAATTATCTAATATTTTTTCACCAAATAACCATTTATGAACATAAATATTCAAAAAATATTTATTTGTACTTCTCCAACAATGGAATTCAATATCTGCACTAAAATCAAAAGATTTTTTAAACCATCTGCGGCTATGTGGATAAAAATATAATCTTGGTTTTGATTTTGCCAGTCTTACATAAATTTTTCCTGCGAAATATCTTAATATTCTATAAAGTTGAATCAGGTTTAATGAAATGTTCATAAACCAACTATGATAAAACCAGTTATAAATAATTACTATTTTAGAATTTTGTTTTGCAACTCTGTACATTTCATTCACAGCAATCTTCTGGTCATTTTTAGGAATATGATATAATGTGTGTTGCGAAAGCACTGTATCAATAGAATTATCTTGAATTGGAATATTGGTAATATCACCACAAATATAAATCCCCTTTTTTCCTGCGTTATCAATATTTATTTTTGCTTGAATCAAAGCATTTATTGATATGTCAACACAAATTCGATAATTATATCCATCAGATAAAGACATATATTCTGGCAATCCAATCGGTCCGGAAGCAATATCTAATATATAATTGCCATGTTTTGGATAGAATCGTGAAGCTTTTGCAAAAGAATTTTTAATATATTTTGAGGATACCTCTCTAAAATCAACCCATTTTGGACTATCCTCATATATTTTAAGAGAATCCTTAACTTTATAATTTACTTCGTTGTAATAATCAAAAACTCTTTTCTTATCAAACGATAAGTTATCCCTTTTTTCTTGAGATTCTCCAATATGTACAGCGTAATGCTCATGTAACACAATTATATCATCAAATATAGGAAAAAAGTATTGTTTTGTGTTATCAACCAAACCGAAAGAAAGATTATGGAATTTTTCATAGTCTTTTGGTAAATCATAGTTTAGAAATTCTTCTTTCTCGATCAGTTTAAGTCCATTTTTTGTTATCGGACATCTTAATTTTTTAATAAAATCCATATGTTATTACTAATTTATAATTATTGTACTAATGCTTGTTAAACTTACATACAACGAATATGTGTGATGACAAGCATTTTGTAGTTTTTTTTAAGTTAAATAAGAAGTTAAAAGTTATCGAATATATATGTCAATTTTTAAAGAGGTTATTTTTATATTATGTAGGGCAAAAAATAATTGTATATTACTTATATTCAAATCTTTTACAACGAAGCATAATGCTAAAAATTGACGTTTATTTATGGTTAACTACTTAGGAACAAAACATATAAAAAAACCAAAAATAGCTGACATTCTACATGTTGCGTGTAAGAGATGTAATTTCGAATTACGCATTGGCAAAAGTAGAGTAAATATTCAAGAAAGTACAAAATATTTTGACTTATTTTCATTTTTTAAATTTTCAACGTACCCTTATTATAATCATCTAATTTTTATTACTTTTGCTTGAATACCAGCAATTAATTGATTACCCTCATGAAACAATTTTGCCACAACCGAACCAGCAGCTACAACTGTATGCTCAACAAGTTCCAGACCTGACAGATTGTACAATTTGTAGTTAATAAAAAATTCTTATGAATAAATAATTGGCTTAGTTTCAATATAATGAAAATAATCATTTAAAGAATAATTTTTACTAATTGATTGTGATTAACAAAATCTTTATAAATTAATTTAAAAAATTGATAAAATACGCTTTTAATTTATTGTAGTTTGAGAAAAAAACTTAAACAATGCTATGTATAAGCATTGTCGCCATCACCAGAATAAAATTCAAAATTCTTGTTTTCAAATAATTTAGATATTTTTTTTGAGGCATAAAAATTTTTATTAAATTGTTTAGAAAATAAATAAGCCGATTTTTTATTAAATATTTCTAATAGATTTTTGTCAAACAAAGTTATAGTAAAAATTTTATTTCTTCTAATTATTTCTTTTAAAATACAATAAATATTATTAATTTCATTTTTTTCGTAAAATATGTAAGGTATTTCTATATTTTTATTTCTTATTTTTATTATAAAAAAAGCAGATATTACATTATTTGAATTATATATTTTTATGTTATTGTAACAAAAATTTTTACTTATTGAAGAAAAATAATATTTCATATTAAAATTATCAATAAATGGTGCATTTATTACCCAGGGAAATTTTTGAAAATGATTAAATTCACTAATGTTTCTTTTAAATGGATTATTTTTATTTTTATTTAAAATAAAATCATATAATTCATTGTCAATATCTTTAATAAAAACAAAATTTATATTGTTAATTTTATTTGTTCCAAATTTTGATTTTATATTTATAAAAAAATTAAAAGATTTATCTATAATTTTTAAAGCATATTTTATTTTTTTAAAAATTTCAATTTTTTTAGGTAAAATTTGATGTGAAGAAAATCTAAAATAAAATCTTTTGCCTTTCAATGATTTAATTTTTTCAAAATGTTTACTTTTATCAAAAACAGCTTTTGCATTGGGTGCAAAATTTGAAAAAAAAATATTATCTTGCAAATCCTCAACTATTTTATTTAGCATTTGTATTGAGTAACCTTTTCTTCTTTGCTCTGGTTTGACCCAACTACCACTTGTCCAATAAATTTTATATTTTATATCATTAATAAAAATACAATCCGAAAAAATAGTTCTATAACCAATAATTTCATTTTTAATATATAAAATATATATTGCTACATCATTTTTCTCGGCTCTATGATTTTTAATATACGATTTTGCTCGATGTACAGAAATAGGTAAGTGAGGCATATTTTTGTACTCGTTGGAGTTAATAAAACTGTTTAAATCTTTTATATAAATTTTTTTTATTCTATTCATTTATATAAATTTATTCAGTGTGTTTTTTTGAAACAGCTATAGAAATATCATTAATTGTTTCAAAATCAATAATTTCATCTAAATCAAAACTTAGATTAAACTCATCTTCTAAGCTACTAATAATAACTGCATGATTTAACGAATCCCAATTTTCAATATTTTCTAACTGAGTATCTTTAGTAATATTACTATTCGAAATTTTTAATTTTTTTGATATTAAATTAATAATTTTTTCTGTTATCATTTTTAATCTGTTTAAATTTTTAATTGTTATATTTAGTTTGTGCAAAAATATAAATTGAATTAACATCTGCAAAACCAATTTTTTTATAAACTCCATTTCCCACCTTAGTTGAATGCAAAACAAATTCAAATATTTCATTTTTTATAGCTTCATTTATTGCATACAAAGTTATGGCAGTTCCAAATCCTTTTTTTCTATAATTTTGGTCAGTTGCAATCATATATAATCCTGCTATACTGTTGTTTACATACAACAAAGAAGTAGCCACTGCTACACCTTTATAAGTGGCAAGATACAAATAAAAATTGGGATTATTAAGAATTTCGGAGAATAAAGTTTCGGTTAAACTGCCGTTTGAATTAAGTGCATTATTAGCTATTTTTAACCAAGATTCTAATTGTTCTTGTTTTGTTATTTTAACAATATTTAAGTTTTCATTATATTTATTTTCAATTATTTTATCTTTAAAACAATACATTCCTTGCCATTTTGTGATAGGAAAAAAATTATTTTTTTTTAATTCTTTATATTTAAAATTTGTAATATCTGAATTAATAATCCATTTTTTAGGAAGTTCGTTATTACTAATTAATTTTTTTATTTTAATTAAATTTTCGTCAAAATTTTGTTTATCAATATTTTTATTTAAAATAAAATTAAGCCATTTACCTTTTGTATTAATAATTGCCGAGAAATCTTTTTCTTTATATGTAGATATATCTTTGTGTGCTATCCAAGAATTATAAAATTGAATTAAATTTGTTTCAATTTTAAGTTTTTGTTGTTTAATATTATTTTTTTTTACAATCATATCTTTGATTTTATTTCTGTCAGTTTTTCCACTCAAATTTATTGGAAATTGTTCTAATTCAATAATTTCGCTTGGTAGCATGTAAGTTGGTAATTTTTTTTGCAAATATTGAAAAAGTGTTTTTTTATCTTTTTGCAAATTTAAGCAAATAAGTTTAATATCATGTAAATTTTCAGAATTTTTTATTGCCAAAGCAACAAAATTATCAGCACTCCCCCACTCCACTGCCACGCTTTCAATTTCTTCAAGTTCAACTCTATAGCCTTGTATTTGAACTTGATTATCAATTCGCCCAAGAAAATAATAATTTTCATTATCATTTTTTATAACTAAATCTCCTGTTTTATAAAATCGGTATTCTTTATTGTTGTATATTTTGTTAAAAAACTTTAATTTATTGTTTTCAATATTATTAAAATAACCAACTGTTATTTGATTTCCTGCAATACATAATTCTCCTTTTTTACTGTTTTCTAATATATTATTTTCAATATCTACAACAACAGCAATAGTTGAACCAAAAGTTTTCCCAATAGCTACTATATTATTATTACTTAGATAATTATCGTTTTTATGTTTTGTCCAATTAAAAAAATGAGTATCAACAGTTGCCTCAGTTGGTCCATAGGCATTAAATATTTGAGCGTTTGCAATACATTTTTGCCATTTCAAAAGGTCTGTTTCAAATAATGCTTCTCCTCCAAAAAGTTGTAATTTTATATATGGAAGATGTATTTTATCAAAGTATGATTTTAAAAAAGATAACATAGATGGTGTAAATTTTGCAACCGTAATATTATATTTTTTCATAATTTTATATGCCTCTAAATATTTTACTTTTGTTGCAGAAACAGTATAAACACTTGCTCCAATAAATAGCGGAAACAGAAAGGAAGGAATTGAGGCATCAAAAGTTAAATCATAAATTTGAAGGAATCTGTCATTATTATTTAAGTTATTAAAAAAATATTTATAATCTACAATAAATGAATTCAAATTTTTTAATGAAATTTTCACTCCTTTTGGTTGCCCTGTGCTTCCTGAAGTAAAAAATATATACATTAAATCATTGTAGGAGAATTTTGAAAAATCTACATTAATATTAATATTTGATTTAATAAAATTTGTATTAACTACAATATTTTCAAAACTATATAATTTATTAAAACTTGCTGTACTTGTCAAAATCAAATCTGGTTTTATTTGATTTAAGATTTTTTTATTTCTACTTTTAGGGTGTTTTGGATTCAATGGAACAAAAATATTATTAGTAAACCAGCTGGCTAAAATACTTGCATAAGTTTCAATATCATTGTTTACATAAATAACAATAATATTTTGTTTTTCATTTACCTCTTGTTTAATTAGAAAAATTATTGTATCAATTACCTTTTTAAAATACTCATAAGAATATTTTTTTCCATTAATAAAAAAAGCTGTACTTTTATTATAAAGTGATAAATTTTTATGTATAGTCTCTAAAAACATTTTTCTAATAAAATTTTGGTTGAGTTAATAAAACATTGTCTTCTTCTAAACATGAGTTTAGAATTACATTTTTATATTATTTTTGCCAAAAAAAGATTTTAAAAAATAATAGAAATATTCGTATTTAATAATATTTTTAGCCTTTAAATTTGATATTTCCATAGGTATTCGTTCAATATTTTTTTCCGAAAAATGATGTTTCAAACCAAAAGTACCAAATGTTAGTTCAAAATTATTTTTAAATATTATATTAAAAAATGTTTTACTTACTTTTGCATCGGTAAAAGGAAAAGCAAAAATTTTGTAATTCAAATTAAATTTTTTACAAATAAAATCAGAACTGTTATTTGTTTGTTCCACCTGCTCTTTTAAGCTTAATTTTTTATATTCAGGATGATTAACACTATGACATCCAATTGAAAAACCATCTGCAATTAATTTATTTATTTGCACTGTTGTTAAATAAGGTTTTTCTTTTTTTAAAAATTCATTAAAATCTAAATTTATAAGCTCTGCAATTTCGTTCAATTTATTTTTATCTGAATATTTAATTTGTTTAAGCCAATCAAATATATTTATATTTAAGTGATTATCTTTTTGTATATAATTTAGTAATTTATTTTTATTTTTTGAATTATTTATTATTTCTTCAATAATTAAACTTATTTTATATCTATAAAAAAGTGATTTATTATCAATAAAATGCGAGTTTAAAAAAAAAGTTGCAGGAATACCTTTTTTTTTAAGTATTGGAGCAATAATATCATAACATTCACTTAATCCATCATCAAACGAAAGAAAAAAAGATTTTTTAGTAATTATTTTTTCTTTATAAAAATGTTTTTTTAACTGCAGATAATTAATAGGTTGATAATATTTTAATAAATAATCTAAGTCATTTATAAATTGTTTTTCGTTTTTTAATTGATATAAATGTTTAATATGTGCCAGTTTATTGTTACTTATTGTATGATAAAAAGGCAAAATTATTTTCATATCAACTCCATTTATTAATAATTTAGATGGAATAACACTTGAAATTTTTTGAATAATATTTTGATATTTGTTCATAAAATCAAAATTTCTTAAATAATCTAAATATTTTAGGTATTCTATTTTGATTATAATTTGAATAGAAAAACTCTTGAAAATTAAAACCTAAAGCAAGTTCTTTAATATTTTCAATATACTTACCGTCTAAGTGAAGTGAGATATTTTTTTTTGAATTAATTTTAATAAAGTAGTTTATCAAAAAAATAGCTGCATCTACATTTTCACAATTTAAAAATAACAGATTAACATTATGTTTAGAAAAAATGAAAAAAGATAATCCTAATAATTTATTTTTATTATCGTAAACTCCAAGTAAAACGGAGATTTTTTTTAATAACGATTTTGAAATCAACCTTCTCAAATTATCATAATCCTCTGGTAGTTCAAAATAATTTTTGTTTTTCAAATAATTAATTACAATATGAGGAGAAACTCCAGCTTTAACAAAATATTTATTATTATTTCCTGTCTGAATTGATTTTAAACAATTCCAAGAAAAAATTTTCACTATGGAGGAATAAGGTTCAATTAAATCTAAGGTATAATAATTTTTATTTTCTAAAATTAGTTGTTCTGGAAAAATATTATGTTTGTTGAAATTCAGATTTATTTTTTTGAATTTCTCTGGAATAAAATTTATAAAAGCCTCAGTATCTGCCTCATTTAGAGTTGTTGTGCTGTAAATCCCAAGCTGAAATACAAAAATAGGTTGAAATATAACATTGTACTTCAATTTTGAGTAATATATTAAAGGTAACACTTTTTCGTAATCACCATGTACAATTGCCGCCCAATTAGAACTCATGCAATCTAAATACCAGGAATATGCAAATACCTGACAATTAATAGATTTGGAAATACATAAATCCCATTTACGATATTCAATTTCTTTATTTTTTAAAAATTTTAATTTCATTTTTCTTTTATCTCAAATCTTTTATTTATTTCGCAATTATTTGCATCTCTCACGGTTACAAAATACTCACCTTGTGATATGTTTTCCAAAGTAGCTGTTGTATTACCATTTGTCCAACTAATTGCATAAGGTTTAGTTCCACCAGAAAGAGACAATTCAATTTTACCATCACTTTTGTTTTTCGAAGGTAAACTAAAATTTGCTATTATTTCAAATTGTTCTGGTTTATTTATTACGGCTTCTTTTGTAATAGTACAATCATATTTATCGGTTATTTCAACAACATAAGTACCGCTATCTAAGTTCGTTAAAGATTGTACGTCTCCCCCACCCGACCAACTATATAAATATTCAGGAACTCCTCCTTGTGGTTTTACAAATATTGAACCATTATTTTTTTCAAAACAAGTAACATTTTGTATTTCAAGTTCAGCTGTTAAAACATTTGTTGGTGTTTTAACATTTACAGTTTTATTTTCCTTACAACCATTAGTATCAATTATTTCTATTTTATAATCTCCAGCGGTTAATTGACTAATAATAGAATCTGTAACTCCATTTGACCACTTATATTTGTAAGGAGCTGTTCCGCCCGTTACAGATGCTAATACCTCACCATCATTTCCCTTAAAACAACTGACATTCTTGGGGTTAGCATTAATATAAATTCTTCGTGCAGGTTGATTTACATATATAATTCTTTCATTTTTACAATTATTTTTATCAATAACAGTAATACTATAAGGTCCAGCTCTCAATTTATTTATCTTATCTTTTTCTTCCCTATTAGACCATTTATAGCTATAATCTGGAGTTCCCCCAGTTACAAATAATTCAATTTTTCCATCTTCTCCTCCAAAACATTTTACATCAGTTGTGGTATAATCTATCTTAATTGTGTCTTCTGGTTGTGTAATTTCAATAGTATCATTAAATACGCAATTAAATTTATCAATTATTTGTAAATGATATTTTCCTGCCTCCAGTCCAGTCATTCGTTTATTTTCATAAGTATCTATCCATAAGTACTTATAACCTCCTCCACCACCTTCAGCATCTGCTTTTATTGTGGCATCGTTTCCTCCAAAACAATTTACATTTTTAATATCATACCTTGCAGTTAATGGATAGTCTGGTTGTTGAATATTTACTCCTTGTTCATAAGTACAATCGTGAGAATCAGTTAATAATAAATTATATCTTCCAACTCCAAGATTACTTGCTTCTTCTGTAGTATCTCCTGTTGACCATTTATATCTATAAGGTGGAGTTCCGCCCGAAGCCGATGCTTTTGCAACTCCATCAAAACCATCTTTACAGGTTACTTTTGTTGTTTCAAACTTGAGTGCAAGCGGAAAATTTGGTGTAACAATTGTTACACTATCTGTTCTTACACAATTGTTATCATCTTGAACTATAATTCCATATATTCCTTTTCTTAAATTATAAATAGAATCTTGTTTTTTTGCATTTGTTGACCACACGTAATAATAAGGTGGTACTCCACCAGAAATATTTGCAATAAGTTTACCATCATTTTCTTTATAACAGGTAATTTGATGTATATCAACATTTAGCATTAAAGAATCTAAAGGTTCGGTTAATGTAAAAGAAGTAGATGCTTTATTGTTCTTATTATCAATTACCTCAACTGAATATGTGCCAGCAAGCTCATTAATTAGGTTTTCGGTAGTGTCTCCATTAGACCATTTATATTTGTAATCAGGTATTCCTCCACGCACAAGTAAGTCAACAATTCCATTATTTCCTCCTTTACAAAACGGATTTCTTACATAGCCATCAAGACTCAACATTTCTTCAAACTTGAATGAAATTTGAGTTACATTATCATTCTCATCAAGAATTGCTTCTGCAACAGGTATTCCTTCATTTTTAGCATACCAACGATATTGGGTATATTTAACACTTTTAGAATATTTTAAACATGGCTCCCAATATCCTGTATTTACTGGACCCAATGAATCTGATGTTATTTCTGTTGAATTTTCTTTTCTTCTATTTGTTCTAATTCGCTTTTTGATAACTGTTTTTTCGCACAGTACATCAAAAGTGTTAATAGCAGTTCGCAGTTCGGCTTGTTCAATAAATTCGGTATGTATTTCTAAATCAATAAAAGACATAATAGAATCTATTGAAACATCGTAATTGTCTTCAAAAGCAGATTTAAACACTATATCGTTTTTACTTACAATAGAATCTCCTTCTGTTAGTGGGAAATTATACTGTAAAACAAAGTCTGGAAATTGAACAAAAGCGGGAGTTCCAATGTGTAAATAATCTCCAATTACTCCTGCCTGCTGTAATCCGTTTTCCGACAAGTTCCAATAATTTGCTTTAGAAAACCTATATGTTTTTACAATATTTATTGAGTCAAAATACTTTCCATAAGTAGTTTCACTCGGTTTTTGAAAACGTATAGTATCGTAACTATCTTTTTTTAAAAATGAAAAATCCCAAGTATTTCCTCGTTTAAAATTTTCTATTTTAACTTCTTCTTCGCTTTTAAAAGTAGAAATTGCCATTATAAAATTCTCTCCAGGTTTTGCAAAATCGTTGTAGTCAATTTCAATTTGTGCAAAAATTGATAATGGAAATATCAGAGTTATTAAAATGATTGATAGAAAATTTTTCATTCTAAAGATTTATAAATTGTTTTTATTGCAAAATTAATAAAAAAGCAAATAAATATCTATTTTATTACCTTTTTTTATTAAAAAAATATTATTTTTCATATTTAATTTAAAATAAATAACTTATGGAAAGTTACAATTTTTCTCAAATTACGTTTCAAATTTTACGTAAAATAACAAATATAGAATTAGGAGAAGAAGAAAATAAATTTGATGAATGGTTTGGTTATAACTACAAACTAAACAATGAAGAAGAAAACTTTTTGCAAAATATTATTAAAAAAGAAAAAATATATTTGCATTTATACAACGAAGAGCTTTTAAAAGCAAGGTTTTTACACCCTTTGTTAAATATGGTAGATTTTAGAACCAAAAATTTTAGAGACTGGTATGCCTATCCAATATCGGCAGTTGTAAATGGCTACAAATTATCGGGACTACCAGATTTTATGGTTGCCACAGGATTAGAATTTCCAGAAAAACCATATTTCTTTATTCAAGAGTTTAAAAAACAACTTACTAACTCCGACCCATTAAGACAATTACTCTCAGAAATGGCTGTTGCAATATCGTACAATAAAGTAAAAGAAACACAAGGAGCTTATAATATTGGTCAATTTTGGAAATTTGTTATTCTCACAAAATTGGACGAAAGCAAATATCAATATTATGAGTCGCAAAGTCTTGATTGTCTTAAAATTAATGATTTAAAACAAATTTACCAAAATTTACAAGCTGTTAAACATAAATATTGTAAGTAAAATTTTAAGTGAAAAACTATTCACGCTAATTTTAGGCATATTAAAACAAATAACTGGCTACTATATTAAGACTTAAATACAAAAAATTATGATTTATGTGAAATATTTTGGCATTTTTTTGTTGTAAAAATATTAAAATATGCTACCTATATAAAATATAATTTAAGTATTTGTCATAATATTCAGACGTTTCCAAGTCCTCCTATTTTTTGCCTTGTGGCAAAAAATAGGGGACGTTGGAAAGTCTTTTTCATAAAATAATACTTTAGAAAATTAAATAGTTTCAAATAATTCATCATTAGTAATTTGTCTTAAATCAAAGAAATAGCAAACTAATTTAGTTATTTGCAAACTTATTATTTTCCAATTCCAAAACTAACTAACAGCAAATTCTGAAAGTTTTTTCAAGAAATTTTTCTTTTTCCCTTCCGAAACATCTACCTGTTTGTCGGTAGTTAGAATAACATATCCACCACGTCCTTTAACATATTTTTTAATATATTTTAAATTCACAAGATGTTTATTATGGATTCTACAAAAATTTGAATTGCTCAACATTCGTTCGTATATTTGAATTGATTTAGAAACTACAATTTTTTTCTTAGTTGTTAAATAAAAAGTAGTATAATTATTGCTCGATTCACAACGCAGAATATCATCTAATTGAATAATATTTAAACCTGAAGAAGTAGGTAAAATAAGTCGGTCTAAATTTTTGTTAATATTGCTATTAAGTACTTTTATCTTTTCTTTTAAGTCTTCGTTTTTTGCATCATCAAATCTACCAACCGCTTCTTTTAATTGCATACCAGTAACAGGTTTCACAAGATAATGTAAAGCTGAGAACTCAAAGGCTTTAAGGGCGTAGTGATTATAGGCAGTTATAAAAACAACTTCAAGAGAAGTGTCATTAATTTTTTCTAAAACCTCAAAACCCTCACCATCAGGCATACTGATGTCTAAAAATACAAGTTCTGGTTTGTTTTTATTAATAACCTTAATCCCCTCTGCCACAGATTGTGCCACTGCAACTACCTCAACTTGTGGACAATTTTTTTCAAGAAGTTTTGATAAAATTATCAAACTATTTTTTTCGTCATCAATAAGTACAGTTTTAATTTTTTTTTCATTCATAATATTATATTTTAGTTGTTTCAAATGTTTTTTTCAATATGCCTTATTCAAAAGATTTGTAAGGAAAAGTTAATACAGCTTTTGTACCTGTAGAATTATTGTTATCATCGTATAAATCAATTATTTCAACAGAGGTAACAGAGTTAGATAGTACATTTATTAAATTTATTCTCTCTTCTATATTTCTTAGTCCAGTAGAAACATGGTTTTTTCTTCGTTTAGATATTTCGGCCGATTTTTCTCTACCAATTCCATTATCTATTATAATACAAATAAGTTCGTTAGCTGGTGTAACTGATATATCAAGAGTTAATATTCCTTCTTTGGCTTTTGGTGCCAAACCATGCCAAATTGCATTTTCTAAATAAGGTTGTAAAAGCATTGGAGGAATTTTTATATTTGAAATATTTACATTATCTTCATAATTTATTCTAAATATAAAACTTTCGTCAAATCTCATTTTTTCAAGTTCCAAATAAAGTCTTAATGTTTCTAATTCTGTTTCTAATAATATAAAATTCTTTTTTGAATTTTCAAGCACCATTCTCATTAAACTTGCAAAACTTGTAAGGTAAGTATCAGCCGTATCTGGGTCATTTTCTAATATATATCGTCTAATTGAGTTTAAAGCATTAAAAATAAAATGAGGATTCATTTGAGCTCGTAAAGCTTTTTGTTCTGCAAACATCAATTTATGTTTATTATGCAATTCCTTCTCCATACTTCTATAAATAATAAAGAAGACAAAAAAAGTTATTATTATTATCAATAAAATTACAATTATCTGAAATAAAATTGTTTGTGTAAATCTTTTTGCAATTTTAAATTCTAATTCATACGAATTTTCGTTCCAATATCCATCTTCGGCAGAGGCGGTTACATAAAATTTGTACTTACCATAAGGCAGGTTTGGAAAACGAACAAAATTATTAACTGTTTCAACCCAAGTATCATCAAAACCCTCCAAGCGATACCTATATTTTACCTTATTACTTGCCTTAAAACTAATTGCTTTAAAATATACGGTTATATTATTTTCTTTATTATGTAAATTGTAACTATTTTTCAATTCCAACGATTTATTGTTAACCATAAAACTATCTAAAATAATTTTTGGAGGAACAAAATTTTTCTTTAAATTATCAGGAAAAAAAGACACTAATCCTTTGCTTGTTCCAAGATATATACAGTTTTCAACCATTGCTATATCTTTAATTTCTTCGGAATAAAGTCCCTCCGATTTTGTGTATTTTTCATGATTAAAAGCAATGCTGTCGTTTAATGAAATTGTTAATTTGCACAAGCCCTTATTTGTTCCTAACCACAGAGTGTTAGTATTTTGTATAAAAATAGTATTAATAAAATTTGAATTTAATCCTTGAGCTACTGTCAAGTTTTTTACATCTTTAGTAATTGGATTGTAAACAATTAAACCTTCACCACCTGTTGCAAACAACAAATATTTGTCAATTTGTTTTATATCATTAATTCTTGATTTGAACAACAAATTATAAAAACCATAAAACTCTAAAGTAGTATTGTAACAATACAAACCATTTATTGAACCTATCCAAACAACTCCTTCGGAATCTTCAAAAATTGAATTTGAAATAGGAATATGATTTTGAGTATAAGTAAAATGTATGCTATCGCCCAAGTATTTTTGAAAACCATTATGCAGGGTTGAAATAATAGAAGAATCACCAGATTCACAAAGATTGTAACCTCTACTCAAAGTATCAATAATCTTTGTTTCTCCGTTATACATTTTAAATAACTCTTTTCCTAAAAACCAAATTGAATTATCCGATTTCTTAAAAATATCTAAAATAGGATAATCTCGTTCTCGTTTCAGTGCTATATTTTGAATAGAAAGAATTTTTTCTTTATTCAATTTACATTTAAAAACCTGTTTGTTATAAGTTGAAAAATACAAATAATCTTCGGCAATTTCCATAGATAAAATATTAAAATCACTGAAACCATATTGTTTATAAGAATTAAATTGAAACGACGAAACAAAATATACTCCATCTTCAGTCGTAGAGAACCAGTAATTTCCTTCTCTATCTTGATATGCAGAAATAGGAGATTTCCCTCTCAAATAAATTGTAACTTTGGAATCTAAATCTTTTTCTGGATAAAAATAAACTCCCTCATACATTACGCTAACCCAAAAATTACCTTTATTGTCTGACATTAAACCCGAAATTTCATTTTTGTAAGTTCTACTTTTAACTATTACTTTATCTTTTACATAAAATAACATATTTCCTTTTGAGAACAAATATTCATTATAACCAACTTTTGCAAAATATCTTCTTAAACCTATTGTTTTTTTGGTTTTAAAATAATAAACATCATTTTTCACTTTCAACATTAAAGTATCTATTGAGTAATTATTATGTAAATCGCACCAGATATAGCCTTTAGGCATCTCCTTGAAAAAAAATGTACTACTATCAGAATAATTAGATAATTCATCTGTTATTGCTCCATTTTCTGTTATTTTATACAAGCCACCAATACTTGGCATTAACCACAAACTGTTCTGTGCGTCGATATAAATATTATCTATAAAATAATTTTTTGACAATATTTTTATTGTATCATTATATTGGAATTGAACAATTTCTCCATTTTCAATATAACTCAAATCACCATCATAGGCTGATAACCAAATCCTGTTTTTGTAGTCCTCAAATATTTTTATCACAGAGTTTGAGGACAAACCATCTCTAACTGTGTAGTTAACAAATTCATGCCCATCAAACCTACTAATTCCTTTGCTTGTAGCAAACCACATATATCCATCTTTGTCTTGCAGTTGTGAATACACTTCAGAACTTGGTAATCCTTGTTCAACGCTATAATGCTCAAATGCAGAGTTTTGAGCTTTCAATATCATTGAAAAAAGAACGATAAAAATGGTTAGTAATATTCTCGTATTTAATGGTTTTAACATTATAGTCATTAGTCTTCAAATTTATAACTCAATTGTTTGTTTATAATAGAACTTTTAAATGTTTTTCTATGAAATTCTGACAAACCGTTTTCTTTAATAGCCAATTTATGTTGTTTTGTTGGATATCCTTTATTTTTATTCCAGTGATATACAGGATACTTCTTGCCTATTTTTTGCATATATTCATCTCTGTATGTTTTAGCAAGTACAGATGCTGCTGCAATAGAAAAAAACTTTGCATCTCCTTTTATAATCCATTCATGATTAATTTTTTTATATTTTTTAAATCTATTTCCATCAACAATAATAAATTTTGGAGTGATAGTTAAATTATTTAACGCTCTGTGCATAGCAAGAATAGAAGCATTTAAAATATTTATTTCATCAATTTTGTTATTATCAACAATTCCAATTGCATAAGCAAGAGCTTCTTTTTCTATTTCAATTCTCAAAGATAATCTTTTTTTTTCAGATAATTTCTTAGAATCGGTTAAAAATTTATGAGAATAATTTTTTGGCAATATAACAGCAGCAGCAAACACAGGTCCTGCCAAACATCCTCTACCCGCCTCATCACAGCCAGCCTCCATCAAACTTTTAGTATAACTACTTTTCATATTTTTTATTTTGAAATGAAATTCAGTTGAAATTCAATTATAAATCTTTTATATTCATATTTTTTACCACATTTTTTTGTTTTCAACTGAATTTCCATTGAACTTCAACCGTTTTTCAACTGAATTTCCATTGAATTTCATTTCAAATTTCATTTAACTATTGTTCCAATTTTTTCTCCCATAATAATTTTTTTAAGAGTTTCTTTATCACTCATTTTAAACACTATTATTGGTAAATTGTTTTCATAACAAAGTGTAAAAGCAGTTAAATCCATCACTTTTAATTGTTTCTGCATTACCTCATTAAATGAAATTTCATCAAATTTTGTTGCATTTTTATCCTTTTTTGGGTCTGCTGTATATACTCCGTCCACATTTGTACCTTTCAACAACACATTTGCATTAATTTCTACTCCCCTTAGAGCCGCCCCTGAATCTGTGGAGAAAAAAGGATTTCCTGTTCCGCCTGCAAATATAACAATTTCATTATTATTTAAAGCATTTTCTGCTCTATCTTTTGAATATCGTTCTGCAAAAGGCTCCATAAAAGTAGATGTTAAAACCCTTGCTTTTATATTATTATCTATAAATTCAGACTGTAAAGCAATAGCATTAATTACAGTAGCAAGCATGCCCATATAGTCGCCTTTTAATCTATTAAAACCTTTTTTTGCTCCCTTTAAACCTCTAAAAATATTTCCCCCTCCAATTACAATTCCAATCTGAACTCCCATTTTAGAAATTTCAGAAATTTCATTAATAAAAACCGATAAAGTTTCATGGTCTATACCAAAGCCCTTACTTCCTCCTAATGCCTCACCACTCAATTTTAAAAGAATTCTTTTATATTTCATATTATTTTTTATTTTTACAAAAATTTACTTAATTTTTTAGTAACTATGTAGATATTATTTGATTATTTGCATAAAAAAAATGAATTTAATAAAAATACTAATTACAATATTATATCATAAACTGTTAAATATCAGGATTATAATCCATTAAATTATTTAAATAACTAAATGTCAAAAATATATAAACACAATCAATTTATCAAAAAATACGTTTACACTTTAATAAATTTTAAAATTTAATAATAATTGTTTATTTTTTTCAAAAAAAGTTTTAATTTTGCAACATTATTATTTTTTAAACAAAAGATAAGTATCTGTTAATTTAGAAATCAAGGAATTAAGAGTTTTCAAAATTCAAATTTTAATACCTTTCTTAAAATACCCTTAAAAAACCTTGAGCTTTTTTAAATTGAAATTATCTTATACAAATTATTAAATCATTAATTAACTAAACTTTATTTATTATGAAAAATTATTTATCAACATTGATTTTTATTCTGTTTTTTGTTGTAAGTGGCTATGCTCAAATAGACATGATTCAAGTAGATGGCACTAGTGCCGATGGATACACGATGGGAAATATCAATGCAGGAGTACAAGACGAAGGAAAAGAGCACCGGGTAGTTGTTGATGCATTTCAAATTGCATCTAAAGAAGTAACATTCCAAGAATTTGATTTGTTTTGCAATATGACAAGTTATCCAAAACCAAGCGATCAGGGTTTTTCAGATATTACGGGAGATGACAAAAAAAATGCTCAACTAAGAGATTCGTTACCAGTAATAAATGTAACTTGGATGGGGGCTGTAATGTATTGTAATTGGTTGAGTAAACAATATGATTACAAACAGTATTATATTATTGAATTAGATACATCGGGTGTGTTGGCGTTTAAAGGCATAAATCCAGACAATGATGGATTTAGATTACCAACAGAAGCAGAATGGGAATGGATGGCAAAAGGAGGAGCTACACCACCTCCACATTTTTCTTATGCAGGAAGTAACAATTTAGAAGAAGTAGCTTGGGTACAAAGTAATTCTAAAGCCAAAACTCAGCCAGTTGGCACAAAAAAACCAAACGAACTTCAAATTTACGACTTATTAGGAAATGCTCCAGAATGGTGTTACGACTATTATGGTGCAACTTACTACACTGCACAAGGAAATGGGAACAACCCCAAAGGACCATCTTCTGGAATAGCAAGAGTATATAGAGGTGGGAGTTTTAACTCACCTACCGCAGGATTTAGATATACTAAAAGATATAAATTATCTCAAACTGAAAGTATTGGTCCCATTGGTTTTAGAGTAGCAAGAAATAAATAATTTAGTTTTTGAATATTAACAAATGATTTCAAATAAATATAAAATCCTTTAAGAGTTGTAAAACGAGCTTAAAGGATTTTTTAGATTATAATTAAGAGGAAATGAAATAATAAAGTAAGTCCAAAATACACAGTTTTTTTGTTTTTTTAATAATTTAACAATCTGCAAATAGCGAGATATTTAATGACTTTTTTAAAATTAAAAAAAAACAAGTAGATTGGTGATGAGTAGTTGACCATAAATAAACGACACTTTTTAAGGTCAATTTTAGCATTATGCTTCGTTATAAAAGATTACCTACTTAACTTTTTTTCTTGTTCACTAAAATACATAAATAAAATGAAAAATTCGATATTTATATTATTTTTAATATTTTCAATAGTAACAAATAGTTATTCACAAAACCCCAAAATGGTATTAGTTGCAGGAACTGGCACAGAGGGTTACACAATGGGAAATATATATTCAAAAACTCCTGACGAAGGGCATGAACACACAGTTGTCTTAGATGCTTTTTATGCAGGTAAGTTTGAGGTAACTTTTAAGGAATTTGATTTTTTTTGTAAATCTACAGGTTTTCCAATTCCCTCAGATCAGGGTTTTGCAAGCGAAACATCAAATAAGGAAATTAACAAAAAAATAAGAGATTCACTCCCAGTAATTAATGTAACCTGGATTGGAGCTATTATGTATTGTAATTGGCTTAGTAAAATTGATAACTTAGACCAATATTATATCACAGAATTAGATACAATTGGTAATTTTAGTTTCAAAGGAATAAAAGCAGAGAACAACGGCTACCGACTACCAACAGAAGCCGAATGGGAGTGGATGGCAAATGGTGGTGCAAAAAAGAAAGGTTATGCGTTTTCGGGAAGTAACAATATATACGAAATTGCTTGGATAAAAGAAAATTCTGATGCTAAAACACATAAAATAGGTACTAAAAAAGCTAACGAACTTGGAATTTATGACTTAAATGGGAACGCCCCAGAATGGTGTTATGATTATTATTCAAAAAGCTATTACGCAAGCAATAAAAATAAGGATAATCCCAAAGGTCCAAACAATGGTTCATCAAGAGTTTATAGAGGTGGGAATTTCAATACTCCAAAACAAAACTACAGGATAACAAGAAGATACAAGTTAACACAAAGCGAAAATATTGGTCCAATTGGTTTCAGACTTGTTAAAAATAAGAATTAACCCACGTTATTCATAAATTTTCGTTATGAAAAGCCTAAAAAATAAGCTCTGCGAATTAGACACATTAAATTCGTAGAGATTACTTTTTTTATTTTACAAACCATTAAAGTCTTGATTTTAGTTCTTTGTTTAGTACCCATACAAAAGTTTTTACACAATTGTATTTATTTAATCTGTTGGTTTATAAGCACACTATTGTATCATTGAACCATTGAATAATTGTATAATTCCTTACTTACCCATCTCCAACATTCGTTCAATTGGTTTTTTGGCTTTTCTAATTAATTCATCTTCTAAAATTACCTCAGGTTGTTCAAATTTTAAAGCATTATAAACTTTTTTTATTGTATGTTTTTTCATGTTTCTGCAAATACTCATTAGCATGTGAGGATTTTTTGGTGGCAATGGAATGTAAATCTTATCTGGATTTGCTTCTTTCATCTTATGTATTATGCCTGGTTCTGTTGCAATTATAAATTTATTATTACTACTTTCTTTTGTAAAATTCAAAATTTTTGCGGTTGACCCAATAACATCTGCATAAGACAAAACTTCCTTGTTACATTCAGGATGTGCTAAAACAATTGCATCATCATGTTCTTTTTTTAGTGTTTTAAGCCGTTCTGCGGAGAAGTTTTCATGAACAATACATAAACCATCCCAAAGCACCATTTCTCTACCTGTAATGCTATTTATATAGCCTCCTAAATTTTTATCTGGACCAAACACAATTTTTTGTTCTCTTGGCAAACTATCAATAATTTCTTTTGCATTTGAAGAAGTACAAGTTATATCACTAAGAGCTTTAATATCTGCAGTTGTATTTACGTAAGTTACAACAACATGGTCAGGATAATCTTTCAAAAATTCTTCAAAAGCTTCAGCTGGCATAGAATCGGCCATTGGACAACCCGACTTTAAATCTGGAATAATTATTTTTTTGTGTGGAGATAATATTTTTGCAGTTTCTGCCATAAAATGTACACCTGCGAAAACAATAATATCTGCATCTGTATTTGCTGCCTGTTGCGAAAGCCCCAAACTATCGCCAACATAATCTGCAACATCTTGAATTTTACTATCTACATAATAATGTGCCAGTATTATTGCATTTTTTTCTTTGCACATTTTTCTTATTTCGGTATGTAAATCTATTTTTTTATCAATTTCCCAATCAATAAAACCTTTTTTTTGTATTTCTTTGTTGTTATACATTTTCTTATTATTATTATTAATTAATTTATAAATTATATAATGTTTATAATAGGCTGTTAGTACTGTTGAAAAATAAATTCAAATATATTTTTATTTTAGATTATTAAAAAAATGAGTAGCTTTACTAACAGTTTTATTTTTTATTTACTTTCTTAAATTAAGTTAATTAGCTTAGTTTATCAACAACTGTTAATAAGTGGAGTTGTTGATAAGTTTTATTACAAATACATTATTTTTTTTGTGAACAAACTGAGTATTTTTTATTGAAAACTATTAATAACTTTGTGTTTTTTGTTAGTTATGCACAAAAACGGTTTTTATTGCATGTTTATTCTTTTTTATTCACAAAAAGTTTTTACAAATTGTTAATAAGTTGTATTCTATTTAAGTTGTTATATATATGTTTATTACGTGTTTTTTTCAAGTTTTAAAAATACAATTGTAAAGATTTTGAATGAATTAACATGTTAATAACTTTAAAATATTTATACAATAGATATTTATGGTTTAATAAAATAATATTAGTTTTGTAAAATAAATAACAAATTTATAAATTTTGTAATATAAAACAACAATTAAATGTTAATAATCTTATAATAAAAAATAAAATGAAAAATAAAATTGCTTTTGCCTGCGACCATGCAGGTGTAGATTTGAAAAATGAGTTAATTAAATATTTAGAAAAATCTGAGTATTCTATTACAGATTTTGGTACTCATACAACAGATAGTGCAGATTATCCTGATTTTGCCCATCCAATGGCTAAGGCGGTAGAAAACAATGAATTTATTTACGGAATTTCTATTTGTGGGAGTGGAAACGGAATTAATATGACAGTAAATAAATATTCAGGAATTCGTTCGGCATTATGCTGGAACACTGAAATTTCTGAACTTGCTCGTTTGCATAACAATGCTAATATTTGTTCTCTTCCTGCAAGATTTATTAGTGTTGAATTGGCAAAAAAAATTGTTGATATTTTTTTTAAAACAGATTTTGAAGGTGGTCGTCATCAAAGGCGAATAGATAAAATAAGTAAGGGTAAAATTTGTTAATAAAGATTGAAATATATGCTATATATTTTCTAATTTACTTTTCAAAAACACAGCTTGTTTTTGAAAAGTTCATGAATAAAAATCATGTAATAAATATTAATTTAAGAATTATATTTTTTTTAAAATAGTTTTTTTAATTTTGTAGCAATATTAACTACAATAAATCACTGTATGATGTTATCAAGTACCTGTAAATATGCAATTAGAGCAATAATTTATCTTGGATTAAATAATAAGGAGGGTGAAAGAATAGGAATAAAAGTAATAGCCGAAGATTTAAACATGCCTTCACCATTTTTAGGGAAAATAATGCAGACTCTCGCAAAAAACAAAGTATTAACTTCAACCAAAGGACCTCATGGTGGTTTTGCTCTGTACAAAAAACCTGAAGATATTTCAGTGCTGAGTATTATAGATATATTTGATGGATTGGATTTGTTTGACGAATGTGTTATTGGTTTAAAGATATGTGAAAAAAAACCTGAATATAAAAATAAGTGTGTTTTTGGTAAAAAAGTTGACCCATTAATAAATTCTTTTAAATCAGAGTTTGAAAACCAAACACTTGCTAATTTTATGAATGATTATAAAGAAGTTGGACATTTTATATAGAAATTCAGTGAAAATACAGTTGAAATTCAATGGAAAATACTGTTGAAACTAATGATATATAAAACTAAAAATTGTCGTAAGCGAAAATAATTTCTATTGTATTTCAATTGAATTTCTTTTTAATAAAACATACAATTATTCCAACTGTTGCTCCAATGGTGTCTGCAATAAGGTCAATTATATCTCCACTTCTTGAACTAATCAGATAGTGTTGTTCTATTTCGATAAACAAACCTAATGCAAAGGAAAATATGAAAATATAAACAATATTTTTATTTTCAAAACAAAATAATAGAGCCAAGAAAAAAAATATACCAAAATGCAATATTTTATCAAAATGAGGAATATTGATAATACTCGTTCTGGGAAGATTACTACTTGGTAAAGAACAAAATATAAGTATAATAATAGTCCAAATAGATGATTTCCAATTTTTTTTTAATAAAAGAAACATTTATAATTACCAATTAGTTAATTTTTGTAAATATTTTTATAAATAACAGTAGTTTAAGGTGTAAACCAATTCCTAATTCCTAATGGTGAAACACGTCGCTCTCATCGTACACACCTTTTTGAAACAATTGTGAGTGATCGTTGTTTTTTGGACGAAACATAAAAGTAAAATCTAAAAGTGCTGTATATGAAACATTTGTTGTTGGATAGTTTGCATATGCAACTTTATATCCCACAGCCATTCTAATACGCTCTTGTTTGCCCATTAGCCAGTATAACAGACCCTTATGTTCCATTGCCCAGTAATCTGTATTATTTCCTATAGAAAAAATATCAACATCAATAGTATAATTTAACCATGGAAATAGTTTAGCATCTAAATCTAAACCAAAATACCATAATAATTTTTTGTGATAAATAGACGACTCTCTATAATACAACGAGTTTTCAAAGTAGGGTAGGGTAGTCTCTCCTGTACGAAGAGCTAACTTATTTCCTATTTTAAAAGTGAGTAAAAAATTCTTCTCCGAACATGTTTTTCTTCTTTTTATTATTACAGTTAATAAAAGTTCGTTTCGGAAAGCAAAAAACGAAGGAATTATTGCATCAGATGGTATTAATCCATTTCTTAAACCCTTGTTTCTAAAATATTTTAAAGCCCATGTAGGATAATTTACACCATGTATGCTACCGATAAGAAAATTTCTGCTTTTCAAATAGTTTTTGTGTTTTTGTCCTTTGTGGTAATACCAGGTTACTTTTGCATTTAATTGTGGTAATTTGAACCAAAATAATGGTTTGCCTTGCAGTTCTAAATAACTTGTTAATCCATATTTTGTGAAATAAAAAAGACTAAAATCTATTTCTCCTTTGGGAATAGTGCGAGCAGTACCAACAGTCCATATTGGAGTTTGAGAAAAAGTTATTGTACTAACAAATAGTAATGTTATTATTAAAATTTTTTTCATAAAAATTGAAAATATTTTGTTTGGTTTGTAACTTTTTTTTTTTTTTCCTAAAAATAGGTTTAGAGAAAACAAAAAAGTAGTGTATTAAAACTTAATTATCTAAATAAGGAATGATACAATTATTCAATGGTTCAATGATACAATTATAAGATTATAAACCAAAAGATTAAAACAATATAAATGTGTAAAAACTTTTGTATGGGTACTTAGCATGACAAGTGCAAATTTGAAATTTTTTATAACAAAAAGTTTATTATGCAGAAAAAACATAACTTTAAGTACTTAAGGTTAAATACAGTAGCTTGGTATTACTTACTTTTTTTCACTTTTTAAAAAAAATTGTAAATAATTGTATTTTAAGGTGTAAACCATTTTCTAATTCTTAATTCCTAATTCTTAATTTTTAATCAATTTTAAAAAATCTTAAACCAAGATTAAAGGAAAACACACTGTGTCTTGCCGAAATTGGACTATCGCCACCATAAATATTTGAAATAGCTGCATCGTATCTAAAGTCAAGACTTACAATCCTGTATCGCATACCTATCCCAAAAACAGCTCCTAACTCAAATAGTTTTGATGATTGTTCATAATTATTGTTTATTCTTTTTATTGGCATGCCCATATTTTCTGAATACATTGAGCGTGATGTATCAAGTAAAAGCGAGACTGAGGCTCCCCAGTCTGTATAGAAATTAAATTTTTTATTTCCAAATTTAATTCTATAAATAATTGGTACATTTAAGTAGCTCATTTTTTCGTTTACTTCGTAGTAGCCAGATTCTAAGCCAGGTATAGAATCTCTTAAGAAAGCACCTTTCTGTGTATAATTTACTTCAAAAACAAAAGATGTGTATGGAGTGTATTGGTATTCCATAAACAATCCGCTGTTGAATCTAAGCATTGGACTTGCGGTTGGTAGAATTTCTTCACCAACCAGCGAACATATATTTGCTCCTCCTCTAATTCCAAAATATTGAGCTTTGATAGAGGACGAAAATACTAATATTAATAAAACACCTATTATTTTGAATGTTAATTGTTTATCGTCTTTTTTTTCTGGCATATCTTTTTTCTTTATTAAATAGAATTAATCCAATATTGAGTGTAAAAAATCTGTTTTTCATTATGTCTACCGAATCTTCTGGATTGTTTTCGATAGGGAAAAAACCAAATTTGTAAGAGAGATTTATGAAAAAATCGTATTTATATGTAATTGCTGACTGATAGCCTATTCCAAACACTGCACCAACATCATACATCCGTAAATCGTGAGTAAAACTTTTATAAATTCCTGTAGTTCTACTAACTGAGTCTAAATAATGATAGTCTTGTTGCCATATTGAGTTTGCATTTATTGCTATCTCGCCATAGCCACCAATTTGTGTGAACAAATCACCCCATTGTTGTTTCCAAATTACTGGGAACATTATATAATCAACATTATTTTTAATTTTATAATCTACTCGTCTAATAATATCATTGTATTCAAGTTTTTTTACGCCTCCTTGTTGTGAGTAAAAACAGCCAAACTCAATATAGCTGTGGTATTCAATAAAAACATCTAAAAACAAACCGCCAAACATACTTGTGCGAAATATATTACGACTATTATTTTCGTTGTCGCCGTTTAATTGGCTTAAATTACCACCAATTGTGTATCCAAAGTGAGTTTTTAATTGGCTATACGAATTTAATGAAACCAAAATTAGAAATACAAATAAAGTGTGTTTTAATATTTTTGGCTTATTCATTTAATTAGTGGTTAGTTGTTAGTGGTTAGTTGTTCGTGATTTTTTTTCAAACTTATTATTTATGTAAATATGCTGTAAAACTTTGTTTTATTTTATAGCTGATAAGTGGGGGAAAACTTTTTACCAGAATATTATAATACTGATTAATAGGGTTTTAATGGAAATCAAATAAATTGTTCTTTTGTTTGAAAATCAGATAGTTAATTATTACAAAAAAGTTTTCTAGACTTTTCAGTTTATAAAAAATTATATTTTAAGGTGAAAACCAATTCCTAATTGATTACCTATATCTTACTGTTTTTCCTTTTTTTCCGTAAAAAATTATTCCTGTACTAATAGAAAAGTAGCTGTTTCTCATTATTTCTTCTGGGCGATACGCAACATCAATTGGTTTTAAACCAACATGAAAAGAAAAATCTATAAAAAAATCGTATTCACGTTTTATCGGAATTTGATATCCAAAACCAATATTTAAACCTATGTCGTAAAAAAAAGGAATGTTGAGAGTGTCAGCTTTTGCTTTATCTCCAAAAATACCCGTCATAAAGTCTTTTGAAAATGGCATTTCTTTATAATGCTCTTCAAACATACCAGCTTTGTAATTTACTGTATCTCTTATAACTTTTGTGGGTTGCTCATAAATCATTTTTGTTATAGAATCATTGCGAAGTCCTATTTGTCCATAAACTCCAAGCCGAGTGTAGAACGAACCCCAATCTTGTTTCCAAACAAGTGGTATTGTGAGGTAATTTACCCTTCTTTTATATTTTTCTGTTATCTTTACAGTACCAACGTTAGATATTGTTGTATCTGGTTTTCCAAAATATGAATTTTTATATATAACACCTTGTTGTGAATATATTAGACCTGTTTGAAGTGTTGTCTTTCTGAAAAATTTTGCTTTATTTATTTGCTGTATCTTAATATCAAAAGTAATTCCTCCATTCAAACCTACCTTTCTAACTTTTTGAGAGTATCCAAAATCTGAACCACTTAATGTTGAGTAGTTTGTTCCGGCCGTTAGACCAACGTAGGTTTGTGAATTGGCTAAAGTTATTGTTAAAATTATTGAAATTAAATATAAGCTTATTTTTTTATACATTGTTTTATGATATTTAAAAATTATTTACTGTTTTTTATAGATAAACGAAATATATACAATTTTAGTTTATAATAATTTAATGAAAATTTTTTTATGAACAGTAAAATAGTATGCTATGAGTTTGTAATAGTTATTAAGGTTTTTGAAAAATTACAAAATACATTAACAATAAGTCTGTTACGATTAAATTTCGTATCTTAAAGACAAAAATGTTGATAATAAATTTGAAATTTATTTTTTAATAGTTAGTTTAACAAAATAAATTTTTTTCAAAATTAATTTATTTATTCAAATGAAAAAAATATTTTTGCATTTTAATTCTCTAAATGATAATTATGCTTATAACTATACAATCTTTTAATCACAAACACGAGCTTTTTAAAAAAGCCATGGAGATTAGATTTACTGTTTTTGTAGAAGAACAAAATGTTGATAAAAATATAGAATATGATGGGTTAGATTTTGAGGCAGTCCATTTTATTGTAATTATTGATGACACACCTGTTGCTACTTTGAGATACAGAGAAACTGAAGAGGGGGTAAAAATTGAACGAATGTCGGTTCTTAAAGAACATAGAAGATTGGCGTATGGGCATTTATTGTTAAAACATGTTCTTGCTGGGTTGGTTTTATCAAAACATAAAATATATTTGAATGCTCAAGAATCGGCGGTAAACTTTTATAAAACAATGAATTTCAGTATTGTTGGCGACGAATTTTATGATGCTAATATTAAACATTTTAAGATGATTTATAAATGAATCCACTAAAAAAACTTGCTGGACAAACAGCAGTATATGGATTGAGTAGTATTGTAGGGCGTTTTTTAAATTATTTATTAGTTCCGCTTTATACATATAATTTTGCAACTCACGAATATGGTATTGTTACAGAGCTATTTGCTTATGTTGTAGTATTACAAATACTACTAACTTATGGAATGGAAACTGGTTTTTTTAGGTTTTCTCAAAAAGACTATTCAAAAGACACAGTATTTTCTACAGCAATAACCTCATTGTTTTTTACAACACTTTTGTTTCTTGTGGTTGGCATAGTTTTCTCAAAAAATATAGCAACAGTAATAGATTATCAACAACATGTAGAATATATAATTTATTTTGTATTAATTCTTAGTCTTGATGTGCTTACAGCCTTGCCTTTTGCTCGTTTGCGTTTGCAAAACAAGGCGAAAAAATTTGCTATTTTAAAAATTATTAATATTTCTGTAAATATTGGTTTAAATTTATTTTTTATAGTTTTTTGTCCAATGGTTATTGAAAACAACCCAAATTCTATATTAAATAATGTTTATAATCCAGAAATTGGTGTTGGTTATATTTTTATTTCAAATCTTGTAGCAAGCTCCGTAGTTTTTATATTATTTTTACCAAGTTATTTTAAAGTAAAATATAATTTTGATAAAAAATTATTAAAATCAATGCTTATTTATTCATTACCATTATTGCTAACAGGATTAGCTGGAGCTGTTAATGAGGTGTTTGACAGGATTTTACTAAAATATTGGTTGCTTGTTCCAGAAGGAATTGAAAATGGTGGTGAGTATGTTATGAAGCAAATAGGAATTTATGGAGCTAATGCAAAAATAGCTGTTTTAATGATAATGTTTGTACAAGCATTTAGGTACGCAGCCGAACCTTTTTTCTTTTCCTTTGATAAAAAAAAGAATTCTAATACAGTTTTTGCTGATATAATGAAATATTTTATTATCATTGCATTATTAATGTTTCTTGGAGTGATGTTTTATTTGGATATTGTAAAATATTTTATTCATAAGGATTATTTTGAAGGATTAAAAGTTATATTACCATTATTTTTAAGTAGAATATTTGTTGGAATTTTCTTTATTTTATCTTTTTGGTACAAACTAAAAGATATTACTAGATATGGAATTGTAATAGTTATCACAGGTTCAATTACAACCATTGTGCTAAATTATTTTTTAATTCCTAAATACGGATATATTGGAGCTGCATGGACTAATTTTTCAACTTATCTTGTTATGATAATAATATCGTTTATTTGGAGTAGAAAATATATGCCAATAAAATATGATTTTAAACGAATTTTTGCTTACTTTGCATTAGCATTACTTTTATATTTTGTTTCAATTCAGTTTGAATACAATAATATCGCTATTAAATTGCTTGTAAACACAGGGTTGCTTTCAATTTATGTAGTAATAGTGGCATATTTTGAAAATATTTTTCAATTAATAAAAAAGAAATTTAAAAAATAAGTTTTTATGACAATAAAAATAATAAATAAATCCAAAAATACTCTTCCTGCTTATAGTACAGAATACTCTGCGGGAATGGATTTAAGAGCAAATTTAGATAAAATAGTTATTATAGAACCATTGGAACGAGAACTTATTCCTACAGGTTTGTTTATTGAACTACCACAAGGATATGAAGCACAAATACGTCCCAGAAGTGGATTGGCTATAAAAAATGGAATAACTCTGCTTAACGCACCAGGAACAATTGATGCAGATTACAGAGGCGAGATTAAGGTTATATTAATAAATTTGTCGAACACCAATTTTGAAGTAAAAAATGGCGAAAGAATTTGTCAAATGGTGATTGCAAAACACGAAAAAGTAGATTGGCAACAAGTAACAATTTTAGAAGAGTCGGGTAGGGGAGAGGGTGGTTTTGGACACACAGGAAAATAAATTTAAGAATTATAAATTAATAACTAAAATAATAATTATGAGCAAAGTAAATCCTAAAATAGATTTGGTTTTTAAGAAACTGTTTGGAACAAAAAAAAATATCCAATTATTAAAATCTTTGGCAAATTCTATTTTGCCAGCCGATGAACAAGTTGTAGATTTGGTTCTGAAAAATCCATATAATCCCTCCGATTATTTGAGTGGTAAAATTACATATCTTGATATAAAAGCTACAGATGAGAAAGGTCGTTGGTATGATATTGAAATTCAGTTAGCTCCTTACGATTTTTTTGGAATGCGAGTATTATACTATTGGGCAAAACTATTTGGTTCGCAACTACAAAGTGGTAAGACCTACGACAATTTACGAAAAACAATTGTAATAAGTTTAATCAATTTTAATTATTTTAAAGACCCTAAAAAAAAGAAACGGTTTTACAGACGAATAGGTTTGTGCGACTTGGATACCAAAATAGTATATCAACAAACAGATGGTTTGGAATTGATATTTATTGAACTGAGAAAATTTAAAAAAGAATTATCAGAAATTCATACCACAATGGAGCTTTGGCTAACATTTCTCAATAAAGCATCAGGATATTCTAAAGAAAGTTTGCCAAAAGAATTGTCGGAAAATGAGGCTATAAAAAAAGCTATGGATGAGCTTGAAATAATGTATTTTAACAGTAAAGAACAACAGCATTATGAAGCACAAGAAAAAAAGTTTTTAGACGAGCTTTCATATAAAAAACAAGCCGAAAGAAAACAAGCCGAAGCTGAAAGAAAACAAGCAGAAGCCGAAAAAAAACAAGCCGAACAAGAAAAAGAACAAAAAAAGAATTTAAAAAAAGCGGAAAAGAAAGGAATGGAAAAAGGAATGGAAAAAGGAATGGAAAAAGGAATGGAAAAAGGAATGGAAAAAGTTGCAAAACAAATGAAATTTGAAAATGAACCAATTGATAAAATTATAAAATTTACTGGTTTAACAGAAGCCCAAATTAATTTGTTGTAAATTTATTAAATAAAGAATCAAAATATAATAAACTTCAAACACATGAAACTAATTATACCAATGGCAGGTATGGGAACACGCCTACGTCCTCATACACTTACAACACCAAAACCATTATTACCAATTGCAGGAAAATCAATAGTACAGAGACTAATAGAAGAAGTTAGCTCGGTTTTGAATTCCAAAATTGAAGAAATAGCCTTTATTATTGGAGATTTCTCCGAAGAAGTGAAGCAAAATTTGAGTGAAATAGCTACAAATTATGGAGCAATTCCAAAATTTTATACACAAGATGTGCCTCTTGGAACTGCACATGCTATATATTGTGCAAAAAATTCTTTAGAAAATGAAGTTATTATTGCTTTTGCTGACACACTATTTAAAGCTGATTTTAAACTTGATACAGAAATAGATTCTATTATTTGGACAAAAGAGGTAGAAAATCCAAACCAATATGGGGTTGTAAAATTAAACAACAAAGGTTATATTACAGATTTTGTTGAAAAACCAAAAAAATTTGTTTCAAATCAGGCAATTGTTGGGATTTATTATTTTAAAGAAGCCGAAAAGCTTAGAGACGAAATAAAGTTTTTGATAGATAATAAAATTGTTGTTGGAACTGAATATCAATTGACAACTGCCTTAGAAAATTTAAAAAATAAAAATTTTAAATTTAAAACTCAAACTCTTACTGAATGGTTAGATTGTGGAAATAAGGATATTACTGTAAACACAAATCAAAGGATTTTACACCACTTGCCAAAAAATGAACTGATAGATCGCTCTGCAAAAATTACTAATTCTGTTATAAATGAGCCTTGTTTTATAGGCGAAAATGTTGTAATTGAAAACTCGATAGTTGGACCTTATGTTTCTGTTGAAAAAAATAATATTGTGAAAAATTCAAATATCAAAAATTCAATTATTCAAGAAAATTCACATATTGAAAATCAAATTTTTTCAAACTCAATGATTGGAAACTTTGTGCAGATGATATCAAAAGTTCCAGATTTAAGTATTGGAGATTATACAAAAATTATTTAAAAAAATAGAAAAAGTGTTAAAATATTTATACATATTATTATTTATAGTAGTAGTTTTTTTTGGTTCGTGCAAAATAACAAAGCCGACAAATAAAAACCTTAATGTAAAGAACTTTAGTAACGAAAAACTAAAATTGCACCTATCGGAGGCTTTAAGAGAAATGTTGTATGAAAACTACGAGGAAGCTACCATACACTTAAACAAATGTTTAGAGTATGATGATAAAAATTCGGCTGTTTTTTATAAATTTTCAGAACTTTTTTCCAAAAATGGAGACTATAACATAGCAATAAATTATATGCAAAAAGCCGAAGAATATAGCCCCAATAATATGCACTATAAGTATAGCCTTGCAAAATTATATGTGAAAAATTATCAAGTAGAAGAAGCAATTCCACTACTTGAGGAGGTAATATTGGTTACTAAAGGCTACGTTCCTTTTTACGAACTTGCACATTATTATAAATATTTAAACAAATATCCAGAAGCAATTAATACTTATAACAAACTTCAAGAAAAAGAAGGTGTTACAATATTTAATTCAAATCAAAAACTTGCAGTTTATAAGTCATATAAAAATGAAGAAGAATATATAAAAGAACTTGTTTTTTTAGTAGATTATTTTCCTTATTCGCTTGAATATAATGTGGAATTATTTGATTATTATATAACTAATAATATGATAGATAAAGCTAATATAATATTTGAATCAATTAAGGAAAAACGAATGGAGACAGGGGAAATATATTTGTCTTTTGCTAAATTTTATAAAGAAAAAAATAATTATGATAGCACTTATTATTGTCTAAAACCTGCTTTTAGGAGCGAAATAAGTGTAAACAGTAAGCTGTCAGCTTTTAATGATGAAGAGTTTTATAGTAGCAAAAATTATATTAATTCGGAAGTTGATACACTTTATAATTTATTGATAAACAGTAATCCAGATAATTATGAAACTTATTTGCAATATTCAAAATATCTAACTAAAAATCATAAACTATACCATGCAACTAATGTTTTGGAACTATATAAGGTTGAGGATTATAATTTTCAGTTAAATGAAATGTTGATATTTTTGTATATAGCAACAGAAAAGACTGAAAAATTAGACTCATTAACAACTTTATTGACTGATTTATATCCAAATATGTCTGATTTTTTTCTTTATGCAGGTATTTCTAAAATTCTATTACAAGACTATGAAAAATCGGAAAAGTTGTTACTTACAGGTTTAGATTTAATTTATAATCAAGAGGATTTATCTTCCCAATTCAATTTTTATCTTTCATATTTATATTTTGTTAAAAATGATGAACAAAAATTTGAAGAACATTATAAAATAGCAATTCAAAAAGCAAATCAATATTTTTATTTGCAAAATGAATATTCACTATTTTTTTTAAAAAAAGATATTCATTCAGATAAAGCAAATGTTTTGATAAATACTTGTGTGACGGCTATGCCTGATAAAAATGATTATCAATATACGCTGATATTTTATTATTATAAAATCAAAGATTATGAATTGGCATTGTATAAAATAAAGGAGTTGATTGAAAAATCGGAGATAAAAATTCCAAAATACTATGAATTATATGGTGATATATTATATGCTCAAAACAAAACCAAAGAAGCAAAAATGCAATGGAAAATTGCCTTTGAATTAGATAAATATAATTATAATTTAAAAGAAAAAATATAATTTTTGTTATACAAAAAGACTTTCCAACGTCCCTTATTTTTTGCCATAAGGCAAAAAATAGTGGACTTGGAAACGTCTGAATATCATGACAAGTACTAATTTGAAGTTTTCTACAACAATAAAGGTTATTACACACAAAAATCATAACTTTCAGTACTTAAGTCTTAATACATTAGTACTTTTTTTAATTTATAAAAACCAATATTGAAAATGAATAATACTTTAAAAAATAATCTTACATACATTGTTTTTGCAATATTTTTAATAATATCTTCCTGTGGTATTTTTAAAAATAATACAAATATAAAAAACACAAATGAATTAACCGAAAGTGAAAAAATTATTGATACTATAGTGTCTAATTATCTCAATTATAAAACACTTCTTATAAAATATAGTGCAAACTATAAAACAGATAAACAGTCTATTAATTTTTCTGGCACAATAAGAATGGTAAAAGATTCGGCTATGCTAATAACAGTTTCTCCTGGTTTTGGAATAGAGCTTGGCAGAGTTTTAATTACAAACGATTCCGTGATGTTCTATAATAATTTTAACAACTCGTATCTTAAAGAAGATAAATCTTATTTTGAAAAAAGCTATGGTTTAGATTTGCAGTTTTCTACTCTCGAAGCAATTTTAACAAATAAAATATTTACATATCCTGCAACCAACAAAATTTCTGATTATAAATACAGTGCAGATTCGCTGAATTATTTATATAGTTTTTTACGCAAGCATCCACGAAATGAAAAATTAACAGATTTTAAACACGAATTTAAAATAGATAAACAGACCTATAGTGTAAAGCAACATTTTATAGAAGATAATGTTAATTTTAGAGGTTTAAATGTTAATTACACAGATTTTTTATATATAAATAATTCTTTTTTTCCAGAAAAATTTTCAATATCACTTAAAGAAAAACAAAAACATGAATTGTCTTTTTCTTATAAAAAAGTAATGGTGGATAAATCGTTTAAATTAAATTTAAAAATTCCAAAAAATGCAAAACAAATTGAATAATATAATAATATTTTGTACTATATTTATAATTTCTATATTTCTAAATTTATCTGTTTTTTCGCAAGCAAGTAATTTTACAAACGAAATTGATAACTATGAAAATTTACTAAGCTCGGCAAGAACAAAAAACTATATAACAACCAATGAGTTACTATTATTATCAAAAAAAATAGAAATAAGAGAAAGCTTTATTTCTACAATAAATTCGGAAATAAAAAAAATTGATAAAACAATAAACTCAATTCAGACCTCAATAGAGAGAATAAACAGTGATTTAGATGTGGCAAAACAACAATATGCTAAATTACTTGTGTTTACATACTTAAATAAGTCTGAATCTACTATTTTAATGTATATTCTTTCAGCCAATAGTTTTAATCAAGCATACTTGCGATTCAAGTATTTGAAAATAATTGCTACCTACACCAAAAGACAAGCTGAGACAATATATTTTTACAAGAAAGAGCTTGAATATCAGCAAGAAATACTTAAAAAGGAAAAAAATATCAGAGAGGATTTTAATAAATCATTTTTACTTCAAAAAAAATTATTAACACATGATATTAAGAATCAATTAAATTCTATTGATAATTTGCAACAAAAATCTGATACTTTACGTAAACAGTTAGTGAAATACCATAAATGGCAAGACGAAATTAATACATCGCTTACAAATGATGTTACAAATGAGCTTGATAATGCTAATGCAGAAGGCTTGACTAAAAAATTTGAAAACAATAAGGGGTTGATGCCAATGCCTTTATTTAATACTATCGTAATTAGCTCGTTTGGTGAGCATTCACATCCTACTTTGGATAAAATAAAAATTAAAAACGATGGTATTGATATTACCTCACATTCAGACGACAAGGCAAAAGCTGTTTTTGAGGGTAGGGTAGCAAGTGTTGTGATTATTCCGAATCACAATTATTCAGTGTTGATTAAACATGGTGATTACTACACCGTTTATTCAAATATTATTAATATTAAAATAAAGAAAAACGAAAAAGTAAAACAAGGAGATATAATTGGACAGGTAGCAATTTCTGATAAAAAATCATTTCCTGTGCTTAATTTTCAAGTTTGGCATTTGACTAATAAAAAAGACCCAATAGTTTGGGTAAAACGTAATTAAATTGTTGGCATTTTTCACGAATATCAATTTCCTCGTTATTTTTGAAATATTAAAATACTCATTTACAAAGGTAAACTTTAATTCTAA
>JAOZTW010000100.1 GCA_029938985.1 Bacteroidales bacterium
ATTGGCAATATAGCCCTATTTTTTATTAACCAACACTGTTATGTAGGAACTACCCAAAAACTAACTTATTGATGAATTACACTATTATACTTTTTTTCCAAATACCCCATTTTTTTTTAACTACATAAAAATTATTATTTGTTTTAATTTGCCTAAATGAGGTTTAAAATCAGTTTGAACCTTTCACAATATTTAATAATTTTATTATTTTATCCTATTAGTGAAAAATTATATAAATTTAGAAATTAATTGATTAAGAACAAAAATACTATTTATAACGTAAAAAATGATTAATTTATTTGTGAAAAATGCTATTATTTAAAAAAAAAGAATTTACTTTGTAACTTATAAGTAATTAAAATGTCTTATAGATAGCAATTTTTTTTTATTTAAGGAATATCTAAAATCCATTTTTAAACTTTATAAGTAGGTAATCGTATATAAACGACACTTTTCTATAGGCTATTTTTGTATTAGGCAAGGCGTAAAATATTTGCATATCGCTTATATGGTATTCTTTTACAACGAAGCATAATGCTAAAATAGACCTTAAAAAGTGACGTTTATATATGATTAACTACTTAAGTATTATTATCTTTCTATTTATTAACAAAATAACTTTAATTAAAATGAAAACTTTTTTTAAAAATTCACTTGCAGTAGTTGTAGGTATTACTATGTATTCTACACTTATGGGAATATTTGTAGGTATTTTTTCCATTATAATGATTGGTGTAGCATCTTCGGATTCTAAGGTTAAGGTAAAAGACAACTCAATTCTTCATATTCTATTGAATCGTCCTATTCAAGACCGTGCTACCAATAACCCTATGGAAACATTTGATTTTATGAGTATGGAAAACAATGAGTATTTAGGTCTTAATACTATTCTAAAAACAATAGAAAAAGCAAAAGACGATGATAAAATTAAAGGTATTTTTTTAGAATTAACATCAATTGAGGCAGGACTTCCCGAAGTAGAAGAAATTAGAAATGAATTGTTGAAATTTAAAGAGTCTGGAAAATTTATTATCGCACAGGCTGATTATTATTCCCATAAAACTTACTATCTTGCAACAGTTGCAGATAAAATTTACATGACTCCAACTGGTAATTTTATGTTTGTTGGATTTTCTGCACAAATAATGTTCTATAAAAATGCGTTAGAAAAAATAGGTGTTGAGGCTCAAGTAATAAAACATGGAAAATTCAAAAGTGCTGTTGAACCATATATTTTAGAAGAAATGAGTGCCCCCAATAGAAAACAGTTAGAAACTTATCTATTCTCCGTTTGGGACGATTTTGTAGAAAAAATATCTGAAAGCAGAAATATTCCAACCGAAGACATAAATAGATATGCTGATAGTCTTGAAATTATTTCAGACCAAAGTGCAATAGATAGAAATATGATTGATGGTTTAATGTATAAAGATCAAATTGTTGAAGAATTAAAAAAGCTAACAGATGTTAAGAAAGATAAAAAATTAAATCTGCTCAAGTTGACAAAATACATGAAATCGTTGAAAGAAGATAATAAAATTGAAGAAAATAAGAAAGACAAAATTGCAATTATTTATGCTATCGGAGGAATTGAAATGGGCAAAGGTAGTACTTATACAATTGGAGCAGAAGGTATGTCTAAAGCAATAAGAAAAGCACGTAAAGATTCCACAATTAAAGCTATAGTACTAAGAATTAATTCTCCTGGTGGTAGTGCTTTGGCATCTGAAATTATTTGGAGAGAAATAGTTCTTGCCAAAGAAGTAAAACCAGTCATTGTTTCAATGGGGAAATATGCTGCTTCTGGTGGATACTATATTGCTTGTCCTGCCGATAAAATTATTGCATCTCCAAACACTTTAACGGGTTCAATAGGAGTTTTTGGTATGTATCCAAATGCACAAAAACTTTTAAACGAAAACCTTGGTATAAATGTTAGTAGGGTAACAACTAACAAATATTCTGATTTAGGTTCATTTAGCAGACCATTATCGCAATCAGAAAAAAACTACCTTCAGTTATTTGTTGAAGATGTGTATGACGATTTTATTCAACATGTTGCAGAAGGAAGAAACATGACAACCGCCCAAGTTGATAGTATTGGACAAGGTCGTATTTGGAGTGGAATTAACGCACTGGAAATAGGTTTGGTAGACGAACTTGGAGGATTAAATAGAGCTATTGATGTAGCCGCAGAAGTTTCTGGAATTGAAGATTATGCAATTGTAGAATTACCAAAAATAAAAGATCCTTTTGAACAAATAATGAGTCAAATGTCTGTTAAAATGGAAACATATTTTATGAAACAAAGTCTTGGAGAGGCTTATGAGTATTATCTTCAAATTAACGAAATAACTAAGATGCAAGGAATACAAGCAAGAATGACAATGAATGTTGATATTAATTAAAGAAATACTGTAACTTATTTTAGCGTTTTTCATAAGTACAAATTGTTAAGTAATTCTAAATTTTATTACCTTGATATTTGAATAAAATTGTTTTATACACAAATACAATAAGCTAACAAACTGTACTTTACTAGTAATAATTAGACAAAGTCATATAAGAAAACAACTTATATGGCTTTTTTGTTTATTATCAATCTATTCCAAATAAATCGTATTATTTGTTTTTTTAAAAAACTTATTTAATTTTGCTAAATAAAAAATAATTAAAAAACGAAGCAATATGAAAAATATTTTTATTATTTTAGTAATTTTATTATCTTATTCTGCCTGTGATTACGCACAAAACAACAAAAAAGACGAACCAATAGAGTGTGATTTTTTAATTCTAACAAAAGAAGAAGAAAAAGTAACTTATAAAGACACAGCTGGAAATATTGTAATAGATGCCAAAGACTACTTAATGTCACTTACCGACACATTTTATACTATGGCGATTGTATTAGATATAAATCAAGGATTTATTGGTATTGATAGACAACAAAACAGAATGTTTAATATTTTTGTTTACGACAACTATCCTGATTCGGTGAGCGAAGGACTTTTTAGGATTATTGAAGAAGGAAAAATTGGATACGCCAACTTATCTGGCGATATTATTATAAAACCACAATTTCCATGTGCATATCCTTTTAAAAATGGAAAAGCCAAAGTTTCAATAGATTGCGTAGGAATTAAAGAAGACGAATATTCTTTTTGGGAAAGTGAAAATTGGTTTTTTATTGATAAAAAAGGAAATAAAATAATTGAAGAATAAATTTGGTGAAAATAAAAAATATGTAACTCCAAGATGCTACATTTTTTTATAGAAATTAGGAATGAAGAATTGGTTTACACCATAAAATTAAATTATATATAAAATTTGAATAAAAAATACCTGCTGTTTGAAAAGGTTATTTATTTATTAAAATAAATAGCCCTTGATTATCTATATGAGCCAAAAAGTTTTATAAGTATATATCATTTCAGTTATTATTTATAATTGAAATTAATAACAAAAGATAAATCAACTTTAAAACAAAAAGAATAATAAGTTTGGAAACAAAAAAGGAATTTCAATTGAGTTTCAACTGTATTTCAATTGAATTTCATTTAAAAATAATTAAGAAAATGTCAAAATATAATTTATTAGAAACAATTAAATATCCACGTGATTATAAGCATTTTTCACAAGAACAATTAACAAATTTATGCAGAGAACTCAGAGAATTTATTATTGACGCACTCTCAAAAACTCCTGGACATTTTGGAGCAAGTCTTGGAGTTGTGGAATTAACAGTAGCTCTTCATTATGTTTACAATACTCCTTACGATAAAATAATCTGGGATGTTGGGCATCAAGCTTATGGGCATAAAATACTCACTGGAAGACGTGAGAATTTTCATACATTACGTAAATTAAATGGAGTTAGTGGTTTTCCAAATATTTTTGAAAGCGAATACGATGCTTTTAGTGTTGGGCATTCATCCACTTCTATTTCTGCCGCTCTTGGTATGGCAACCGCCTCTAAATTGAAAAAAGAAAAAAAAAGAAATATTGTCGCCGTAATAGGCGACGGCTCAATGACCGCTGGTCTTGCATTTGAAGGTTTAAATAATGCAGGAATACAACACTCCGATTTTCTCATTATTTTGAATGATAACAATATGGCAATCGACCCAAATGTGGGAGGCTTAAGTAATTATTTATTAGACATAACTACATCAAAAGCTTACAATAAAGTAAAAGACGATGTTTGGAATGTTTTGGGTAAAATTAAAACTGTTGGTCCAGAAACAAGAAAACTTGTTCAGAAAGTAGAAAATGGAATAAAATCCACATTGCTCGCTAATAGTAATTATTTTGAAAGTTTAAATCTCCGATATTTTGGACCAGTAGATGGACACAATGTAAACCATCTTGTGCAAACTTTAAATGATATAAAATCAATAAAAGGACCCAAAATATTACATGTTCTTACCAAAAAAGGAAAAGGATTTAAACCAGCAGAAGAAAATCAAACTGCTTGGCACGCTACAAGCGAGGCTTTTAATACCAAAACAGGAGAAAAACTCGCAATAAAAAACACAGAATTACAAGCTCCTAAATTTCAAGATGTTTTTGGTAAAACAATTATTGAATTAGCCAAAGAAAACAAAAAAATAATTGGTATAACACCCGCTATGCCTTCGGGTTGCTCATTAAATTTGATGATGAAAGAATTACCAGACAAAGCATTTGATGTGGGAATTGCAGAACAACATGCAGTTACTTATTCGGCTGGTTTGGCAACACAAGGAATGGTGCCTTTTTGTAATATATACTCTTCTTTTATGCAACGTGCCTACGATCAGGTGGTTCACGATGTAGCAATGCAAAATCTTCATGTAGTGTTTTGTTTAGATAGAGGTGGACTTGTAGGTGCCGACGGTGCAACACATCATGGTGCTTACGATTTGGCATTTATGCGTTCTGTTCCCAACATGGTAATATCTGCTCCAATGAACGAAAAAGAACTTAGAAATCTAATGTTTACGGCACAATTAGATAAAAATAGTTTTCCGTTTACTATCAGGTATCCAAGAGGACGGGGCAATATGATTAATTGGAAACTTCCTTTTTCGGAAATAGAAATTGGAAAAGCTCGAATAATTAACGAAGGAGAAGACATAGCCATTTTAAGCATTGGAGCAATAGGAATAAAAGTGAAAGAAGCTGTTTGTTTATTAAAAGAAAAAAATATTAGTGCAGCTCACTACGATATGCGTTTTGCTAAACCTCTTGATGAAGAGTTACTTCATGTAATTTTCAAAAAATTTGATAAAATAATTACTGTAGAAAATGGAACTATTATAGGTGGTTTTGGAACTGCAATTATTGAATTTATGGTTGAAAATGATTATTATGCAAAAATAAAAAAATTGGGAGTTCCTGATAAATTTATTGAACACGGCACACAAAATGAGCTTTATAAAATTTGTGGATTTGATGAAGTGGGGATTTTAAATACTGCAAACAAATTGCTACAAATTGAAGAACAAGTAATTGTTTAACAACTGTCTTTTTGTAAATTAAAGTGTCCTTGCTTTACACTAATTTTTTTCGTACAACTTTGTTATCCACACAAACTTAGACTATCCACAACTTTGACAAAGTTTTTTTCATTTTGTCAAAGTTGTGGATAGTCTAAGTTTGTGTTTTTCTTAAGTAATAAAAAATTGTTCTGTTTAACGCAACAGTTCAATAGCTTTTTTTCTAATAGTTTCCTCTATCATTCCTCTAAAAGGCATTGCCATAAATGGTAGTTTTCCATTAACGCTAACACTATTTTGTTGTACTAAAATATAGCCAGTTATTTTAAGACCTTTCATACGAAATGAAAAACTGTTTTTATTTCCAGTCCATTTTTCGGTCACATTACTAATATTATCTTTGTATTCTTTTTTCAACATGAAAATCAGTTTTGAAATTCTCTTTCTTGCATCATTTGTTGATAATTTATGTCTTACAGCTACTTTCACGAAAAATTATTTTTAAGGGTTTATTGTCAAATATTTTGGCGTTTTTCACGAGTATCAATTTCTTCGTTACTTTTGAAATATTAAAATGCTCATTTACAAAAGTAAACTTTAATTCTAATATTTCAAAAAAGCCTTGAACTTGACACTCGTGAAAAACGCCGATTTTATTTTATTTAAAATTAAGTGAATTAAATTGAAAGATAGATACTACAATATTTGACATTAATCCATTATTTTATTCAGTGTTTTATATTACTATCTCAAAATATCAGTCAATTTTCTATTAATACTTATTAAGCATCCATACAAAAGTTTTTACATGTTTGTATTTCTTTAATCTATTGGTTTGTAAACATATAATTGAATCTTTGAATCATTCCTTATTTTGATTTTGGTACAAGAGTAATCTCCAAACCAGTTTCAGCTATAAAATCTTCAACCTCTTCCAGTTCTTCTTCCACATCTTCGTCTTTATCATCGTAGTACCAATATACTGCCACTGATCCTCCCGCATCTTTAAATTTTTTTAGCATATTAAAAATATCCACAATACATTTAGAAGAGCTTGTGTTAAAATATGTTAACTTAAAATTAAAATGAATTTTATTTTTTATATCAGCGGTATATTCTTTTATCCAAGCAAATAAGGGAGTATAAAATTTTATAGTTTCCTCTAAGTAGGACTCGCCCAAAAGCTCACAAACACCTGTATCTGAATTAAAACTCACTGTTGGTATAAAATATGCCTCATGTGAACCTTTGATGTAAATATTTTTCATCGTTTTTTTTTAATTATGTTTATTTATCAAAACTGATTGAATATAAAACCAAGTATCGTTATCCAATTTAATAGTTTTATATTCAATTGGATTTCCTGCCATTAAAGCAACCTGTATAAGACCAATGTTTCCGCCACCTTTTTTTCCTGGCGGTAATCTCCTTTGTGTTCTTTTGTATTTACGTAATTCGTCTCTTGATAGATTATTTATTTTCTCACATTTTGCAACAGCTGGTTTTAAATCATTTGTTCCTGCTTTATTTCCAGTTGCAAGCATGTAGCTATCCTCAAATTCTCTAATCATTATTGAGCCAAAACCAGAATAATGACCATCGTTATCTTCCGAAATTCTTTCAGCAGAATAAAGAGCAATGTTCTGGGCAAACTCTATAAAAATTTTAAATAATTTTTTATTAAGTTTGGGATCTTTAGAAAATGCTTTTTCTACATTTTTAGCTATAACTGCCAATATTTCACTATCAAAAGCTCCTGTATAACTAACATTTATGTTATACCGTTTCATATCCGAAATTAAAATTTGTGTATCTACCATATTATTGCGTGATGTTATTTTTCATTTATTGTAATTAACAATACAATTATTGTGCAAATTATTTTATAAAGCATAAATTTAACATTACATTCTTTACAAAATGTAAAATAAAAATACGAAATTAAAAATATTTTTTGAAAAAAAAAATATTTTTTACTATTATAAAATATTAAAATAAGTTTTAAGATAAAATAAAACTATAAATATCTGAAAAACATAAATTTAAAATTCTCAAAAAACAATTTAATACAAATATTTTTAAACATATTTGGAAAATAAGATTAAAAAGTATATTTTTAGCCCGTTATAAACTGGATAATTCCTATTAATTAAATAAAAAATGAAACCGACAAGAATTTTTGACTTATTAGATTACGGAGTGTTAAATTTTGGAAGCAAAAACGATATGCTTGCAGGCAAAGAAGATGGAAAATGGGTAAAATATAGTGCAGCTCAATACAAAGAAAATGCAACAAATGTGGCTTATGGATTGTTAAAAATGGGATTTAAACCAGGAACTAAAATTGCTACAATATCTAATAATCGTCCAGAGTGGAATTTTATAGATATGGGAATAAGTCTTGCAGGATTGGTTCACACACCAATTTATCCAACTATTACAACCGAAGAGTTTGATTATATAATACGCCATTGTGATGCTTCAATGGTTATAGTTTCCGATAAATTTTTATATAAAAAAATAAAACCAATTACAGATAAAATTAAAAAAGTAAAAAATTTATATACTATTAATAAAGTAGATGGAGCTAAAAATTGGAAAGAAATTTTTGACCTTGGACAAAAATCTGCTGACAAAAAATTGGAAAGCACATTAAAAAAAATAAAAGATTCTATTAGCAAAAACGATCTATCTACTATAATTTACACCTCAGGTACAACAAGCAATCCAAAAGGTGTTATGCTCTCTCATTATAATTTTATGTATCAATGTTTTAATTTGAATAAAATTATTGATTTAGGACCAGAACATAGAGCTTTAAGTTTTTTGCCTTTGTGCCATGTTTTAGAAAGAATTGTTAATTACACATATTTTTATCTTGGAGTAAGTATCTATTATGCCGAAGGTTTTCAAAAACTTGCAGATAATATGCGTGATATTCAGCCTCACGCTTTTGCTACTGTTCCACGAATAATAGAACGTGTTTACGATAAAATAATGGCAAAAGGTGAACAACTTGAAGGTTATAAACGAAAAATATTCTTTTGGGCCAACAAACTTGCTAATGAATATGATATTTATACTAAAAATATTGTTTATAAAAGTAAACTTGCACTTGTTGACAGCATTGTTTTTAACCAATGGAGAAAAGCTCTTGGTGGACAGGTAAAAATTGTAATTTCTGGAGGAGCAGCACTTCAACCAAGATTATCAAGAATATTTTGGGCGGCAGGAATGCCGATTTGCGAAGGTTATGGATTAACCGAAACAGCACCTGTTATCGCTTTTAACAGACAGTACAAACCCGATATAAAAATTGGAACAGTGGGTGTTAAAATTGGTGAAGAACAAAAAATTAGAATTGCTGACGATGGAGAAATCCTGTTTAAAGGACCTAATTTAATGCTTGGATATTATAAAAACGAGAAACTTACTAAAGAGGTTATTGATAAAGAAGGTTGGTTTCATACAGGTGATGTTGGAATTATTGAAGCGGGAAGATTTTTGAAAATTACTGATAGAAAGAAAGAAATTTTTAAACTATCTAATGGTAAATATATTTCGCCACAAGTAATTGAAAATATATTTAAAGAATCTCCGTTTATTGAACAAATGATGGTTGTGGGTGAAAATGAAAAATTCCCTGGAGCAATAATAACTCCTAATTTTGAAATGCTACATAAATGGGCGGCAGATAACAAAGTGATTTTTAGAGATAATGAAGATTTAATTAAGAAATTAGAAGTGAACAATAAATACAAACAAGAAATATTAACATTAAATAAAAAACTTGGAAAAGTTGAACGAATAGGTACTTTTAGAATTGTGTCGCAAGAATGGACACCTGCAACAGGAGAATTATCGCCAACACTTAAAAAGAAAAGAAAATATATTTCGAAAAAATATGAAACACAAATTACCGAAATGTTTGAAAAGAAAACTAAAAAATAAAATACTTTAATTAATTAAACAACGTTAAGTTTATTTAAGGTGTATTATATTATAAAAAACACTTTTAAATAAATTATAAAAACATTAACTATAATACATAAATACCATGAAAAAAACAGCAATAATTTTTGTAGTACTTTTTGCTATCGGAATTTTAGCAAATTCTTGTAGATCAACAAAACCTCCATGTCCTGCATATAGCTCAGTTGAAGTTGTAGTGGACGCAGAAAAATTAAATTAATTTTGAATTTTGAAAACCTTTGTATGAAAAAGAAAAGTCATTAAATAGTTCATTAGGCAGATTTTGATTTAATAAAAAAATAAAAAACAATGCGTATTGAAACTATTTAATATTTATCTTGGCTTTCATTTAAGAAATAGAAGAAAAGTTTAAGTTTTTTTGAATTAAAGAAAAATGGCGTTTTTCACGAGTGTCAAGTTCAAGGCTTTTTTGAAATATTAGAATTAAAGTTTACGTTTGTAAATGAGCATTTTAATATTTCAAAAGAAACGAAGAAATTGATACTTGTGAAAAACGCCAGAAAATTTCAAAATAAATTTGAACCTAATAAACGTGCCTAAAAACTACTCAAATATACTTTGAATATGACAAATTATTTTGTTAAAGTATGCTTGAGTAGTTTTTTTAGTTTAAGCAGTTGGCGTATTTAAAAAAATAAATATCAGGCATATTAAAATTAATATTTGACAGTTTGAAAAATCTCAAAAAATTGTTAATCAATAAAATAATTAAAAGAATATTTTATTTAACAAAATTTAAACTTCTATTTTTTCTTTGGATATTTATATGTATTTCAAAAATTACTTTTAGCCAAAAAATAGTTGAAAATTATGGATTAAATTTTAAATTAAGTTATGCTATTGGAACACATCTGCAAAGAGTTGGAATAGCGTCTGTTTTTTTTGTCTATAATAAAAATATTCAATTCAGTGGAAGAGCAGAATACCATTTTAATATGAAAAATTTTGGACCTTCAATATCAGGCGACGAATATCAATTATCTTTCGCTACTCTATTTGCTTTTGGTAAGCAAGATAGCACATTGATAAATTATTCACATTATTTGCAAAACCATACCAACAAAGCATACAGTTTTGCTTTTTCCTACAATTATTATTACGATTTAATTGGAACTTCGCAACCAAGTGGAACTGGATTTTTGCAAATCAAAAATTGTGAAATAATTACTGAAAACGACCTTTTTGGTAAACGAGCAGCAGACAAATTTAGGACGGCAACATTCAAATTTGTATATAGATATGAAAATTATTCTATAGCTTTAAATTCAATTTTATGGACAGGAGCTACCAGAGTAAACGGTTGTTACCGTATTCAAAACACTGGCTATCCGTCTCGTTGGGGGTATAAAGATTTATCGAAAAACAAATATGGTAAATTTTCAAATGGAGTACTTTCAATACAGTTTGAGAATTGCAATAATTGGTATATCAACCAAAATATAAGAATTGATGCAGGAATAGATTCTGAACATGTAAGACATTTTTTCCAAAACAAAATTATTCATGATATGTTTTTTTACCCAAAAAAATGGGATAAAGCAAATAATCCACATTTTCCTATGCTCACAGAGTCGGGCGAACCATTCCTCTTTAAAGATAATCAAAAAGTGAGAAAACCAAAACTATATTTTGTTTTCTTTATTAATTCAACTTTATTTTATTAGTGAAAAAAATTGGCGTTTTTCGGTAGTCCCTACATAACAGTGTTGGTTAATAAAAAATAGGGCTATATTGCCAA
>JAOZTW010000673.1 GCA_029938985.1 Bacteroidales bacterium
ATTTTATAAATTATTGATAATCAATATAAAATGAAAGCAAAAACTTTAGTTATTTTACTTCAAAAACTCTTCCAAAGTAAAAGTTTTATCCACAACCACTCCTTTTGCCGTTTGTTTTAAGCTACAACATTCGTTATAATAATCATGTTCAAAGAAAATTGTGTAATTCTTTTCAATCGCTTCTTTATAAAAATTATTTCTTTCATCAAGAGTTTTTTCTGCCCACATATCGTAACCCATAATATAAGGTGCAGGAATATGTGCCGCAGCAGGAAAAATATCCGCACCATAAATTAACCATTTTCCATTGTAATTAATATAAGGTACAACCTGACCTGCAGTGTGTCCATTAAAAAATCGTATATGAAAATTTGGGAAAAGTTCTGTTTCTTCTTCTATCAATTTTAATTTTCCCAACTCTTGCATTGGCATAATATTTTCTTTCAAAAAAGAAGCTTTTTCTCGTCTGTTTGGCTTGGTTGCAGTTTCCCATTGAGCTTTACTTACCCACAAATTTGCGTTAGGAAATGTTGGAACAAGTTTGTTATCTTTGTCATATTTTATAGTTCCACCACAGTGGTCAAAATGTAAATGTGTGTGTACAACATCTGTAATATCGTCCACGGAATAACCATTTTTGTTCAACGATTTTATTAAAGTATCATCTCCGTTGAGATAATAATGTCGCAAAAATTTATGGTCTTGTTTGTAACCTATTCCTGTGTCTATCAGTATCTTTCTCTCGCCATCGTCCACAAGCAAACATCGCATAGACCAGTTACACAAATTATTATCATCTGCAGGGTAAACTTTTTGCCACAAAACTTTTGGTACAACTCCAAACATTGCACCACCGTCAAGTTTAAAATTTTCGGTAGGTATTGAAATTAGTTTCATTATTTTATTTTTTAATAATTAAGCCATATTAAAATAAATAATTAACGATTTTAATATGCCTAAAAAATGTCTTCAATTTTTATTTTTCCAATAAGAAGTGTTTTTATTCCAATATTTTTTGCTATTTCAAGATTTTCTTCTTTATCATCAAAAAAAAATGTTTTATCAGGAATAAGATTATTTTCAATAATTACTTTTTCAAAAATTCGTTTGTCTGGTTTTCGCAAGCCAACTACATGAGAATAATACAGTTTATGAAAATAATTATTATCCCAATATTTTTGTTTTTCAAAAAAACCAACATGTATTTTATTGGTGTTACTTATTAGAATCAGTTTATATTTTTGCTTTAACATTCTCAATATTTTTATTCTAACATCTGGAATTGTTAACAACATTTTGTTCCAACAATAATCAAATTCTTTATCAGAAATTGAGAACATAAATTTTTCTTTAATATTTGTTCTAAAATCAACAACAGAAATACTCCCTGTTTCCAAAAGATTGTTCCACTTTATTATATCTTTTTCATAAACATCAGTTTGTGAAATTTTATTATATTTTGAAAACTCATTTAGCATCAGGGCAATATCTATGTCTAACAAAACACCTCCCAAGTCAAATATTATTGTTTCAATATTTTTAAAATCATGTATTTTCATATAATTAAGTTGATAGTGTATTAAATATTAAGTACATAGAGTAATATTTTTTGTGTAATAACCTTTTTTGTTATAAAAATCTTCAAATTTGTACTTGTCATGCTATTTAGACGTTTCCAAGTCCCCTATTTTTTGCCAAAAGCCAAAAAATAAGGGACGTTGGAAAGTCTTTTCGGATAACAAAACTTCAGATAATTAGGTCTTAATACAATAGTATCTTTACTTTTTTTAAATTTCCACGCATTATTCTAAGTACCTATACAAAAGTTTTTACACATTTGTATTTCTTTAATCGGCTGGTTTGTAATCACCTAATTGTATCATTAAACCATTGAATAATTGTATCATTCCTTACCTATTCATTAACTTTAAAATCTGCATTTTCTATGTTATAAAAATTTAGATTTAGATTTGAAGATTGCACAGATTTGTTATCGGAAGTAATTATTAGGCATTCAATATTTTTGAGCATATTTATTAATTCAATTCCTTGTTTTACACCAAGCACAAAAACTGAAGTTGCCAAAGCATCGGCAATTTCTGCATCGGGACAAAAAATAGTTACAGATTTTATTCCTTGTGTTGGTATTCCTGTTTTGGGGTTTATTATATGAGAATAAATTTGATTATTATTTACAAAATAATTTTCATAATTACCAGAAGTAACCACTGCCATGTTTTCTATAGATAGCCAAGCTATGGATTTTGTTTTGTCGTTTGGGTCGGTAATTCCTATTCGCCAAAAATCGTTTTTTTCGTTTTTTCCCCACGCAATAATGTCTCCTCCAGCGTTAACAACTCCATTTTTAATTCCGCAATTTTCAATAACAATTTTTGCACTATTAGCAGCATACCCTTTGCCAATTGCTCCAAATCCTATTTTCATTCCTTTATTTTTAAGAAAAACAGAAGTATCTTTATTATTTAAAATAATGTATTGATAATCAATTAATTGTAATTTTCTGTTTATACTATCCAATGGAGGGAAATATGTATTTTTACCATTAAAACTCCAAATTTCATTCATTGGAGCAAAACTAATATCAAAAGCACCTTTTGTAAGTACTGATATTTTTTTACTACGATTTATTAATTCAAAAAGTTCTTTACTTACTTTAACTGCTTTAATACCAGCATTTTTATTTATTAAAGAAGTTTCAGAGTTAGGTTTCCAAGAAGAAATTAATTTTTCTATTCGTTCAATTTCTGCAATTGCCTTATTAATAGCTGTATCAGCCAACGTTTTATTATCTGATACAACTATTATTTCGAATAGAGACCCCATTAAAATTAGGGTTTTGCTATGTTTTTGTTGTGAAAAAACTGTATTATATTGAAAAAACAATGCAAAAATTAATGTTATTACAAATAATTTGGCGTTTTTCATAAGTGTAAAGTACAAGACATTTTTATTTTTTAAATACCGCAGTTTACTTATTGTAAATGAGGATTTTAAAATAATCAAAATAAGGCAGTAATTTGCATTTATGAAAAATGCCAATAATTTTCTCTGCATTATTTATTTTTACTAAGGCATATTAAAATAAATAATTAACCAATTTAAGCGATGTTATTTTTATTT
>JAOZTW010000674.1 GCA_029938985.1 Bacteroidales bacterium
ATTCTAATATTTCAAAAAAGCCTTGAACTTGACACTCGTGAAAAACGCCATTTTTTTGCACCAGCGGTGCAAAACAACGATAGAATTAATTGATAATGTGGATAAAGCACCCCAGCGGGGTGCTATAATTTGTTAATAAAAAGACATTTATACAGCTATCTAATTTATTTTATTTGTTTAGCATCTTCCATTATCAGTTTGTAAAAATATCCTGAACCAAAATCTTTGTCAAGACTAATTTTTCCTTCCATAACAATAGTATCTCCAACATTGCATTGTTCTGTTGTAGTAACAGTAAGGTCAAATTCAGTATCATTTTTTGTACCATCTTGAATATGTACCCAGTTTTTACCCATAATTTCGGCATTAAATTTTACTACTATTCCTTTCACTTTTACTGTTTTATCTCCATATTTTTTCTTGTCAGTAAAAAGTTCTCCCAAAGTAACTCCACCTTCAATAGGTTCAATATTAATTCTATCGTTGGCTACAACAGTTTTATTAGAATGATGTTTAGCAACTTCTGCATCAGTTTCTTCTCCATTGTCTTGCTCTATTGGCGAATCACTTATGATATTTACCAACAACACTTTTTCAAAAGTTCGTCCTAAATCTTTGCTTTCCCATTTATCCATTTGCAAACCTTCAACATAGTAATATGTATCACCTACTTTATATTCATCTTTCACAACTGCTATCCAATGTTTTTCACTTCTTTCTTTTACCGAAAGATACGAATATGTTTCTGCCTGTAAAACTTCTTCAATTACAACTTTGTGGTTACCATCTGGAAGATTAGAATCTGTCTGATTATTAGTTGATTCATTACAAGATAATAGAATAGTTAAAAAACCAATTATCACAAAAAATTTCGTCTTCATTTTTTTCATTTGTTAAGTTTATTAAAATTTATTAGTTTTGCAAAATTAATAAATTAAATTAAAAACAGGCTTACAATAGAAATTTTTCCAATAAAAATAACATTTTTTATAAATTATGAAATTTAAAATAACATCAAATTTTGAACCAACAGGCGACCAACCAGAAGCGATTAAACAATTAACTGAAGGGGTTTTGCGTGGCGATGATTACCAAACTCTTTTGGGAGTTACAGGCTCAGGAAAAACTTTTACTGTTGCAAATGTTATTAAAAATTTGAATTGTCCAACATTGATTTTGAGTCATAATAAAACACTTGCAGCTCAATTATACGGCGAATTTAAAACATTTTTCCCCGACAACGCAGTGGAATATTTTGTTTCTTACTACGATTATTATCAACCCGAAGCATTTATGCCTTCTTCTAACAAATATATTGAAAAAGATTTAAGTATAAATTCTGAAATTGAAAAACTCCGAATAAAAACCACTTCTTCTCTATTGTCGGGACGGCGAGATATTATTGTGATATGTTCAGTATCATGTTTATATGGTATAGGAAACCCCGATGATTTTCATGCAAATATTATTGATATTAAAAAAGGACAAAATCTACCACGTAATAATTTTCTTCGTCATCTTGTTGGTAGTTTGTATTCAAGAAATCAAGTTGATTTTAGTGCAGGAAAATTTAGAGTAATTGGTGATACGGTAGATGTTTTTTTGGCTTATGGAGATGTAGCATATAAAATTATTTTTTGGGGCGACGAAATAGAAGAAATATATTCTTTTGACCCTTTAAATGGAACTATTATTGAAGAATTTGAACAAGCAAGAATATATCCTGCAAGTATTTTTATGACCACCAAATCAAGACTTGACAATGCGATGAAAGAAATTAGATTGGACTTGGGACCGAGAATACAACATTTTAAAGACGTTGGTATGCCCCTTGAAGCCAAACGAATAGAAGACCGTGTTACTTATGATTTAGAAATGATGCAGGAACTTGGATATTGTTCGGGTATAGAAAATTATTCACGATACTTTGATGGAAGAGAACCTGGAACTCGTCCTTTTTGTTTGTTAGATTATTTTCCTAAAGATTTTTTAACAATTATTGATGAAAGTCATGTTACATTGCCACAGATAAGAGGAATGTTTGGAGGCGACCAAGCTCGTAAGAAAAACTTGATTGATTATGGGTTTAGACTTCCTGCGGCAATTGATAATCGTCCATTAAAATTTGACGAATTTGAAGAGGTTGTAAATCGCTCTATTTATTTGAGTGCCACGCCATCTGATTATGAACTGCAAAAAACAGAAGGAGTAATTGTAGAGCAGGTTATTCGTCCCACAGGACTGTTAGACCCACCAATTGAGGTACGCCCTACTATTAATCAAATAGATGATTTATTAGATGAAATACAGAATGTTATTGCCAAAAAAGAACGCACACTTGTAACTACACTTACAAAAAGAATGGCCGAAGAATTAACTACTTATTTGAACAATTTGAATGTGAAAAGTCGTTATATTCATTCCGATGTGGACACAATGGACCGAGTAGAAATTATGGAACAATTGCGTGAAGGTATTTTTGATGTTCTTGTTGGTGTAAATCTATTGCGTGAAGGACTTGACTTACCAGAGGTTTCGCTTGTCGCCATTCTTGATGCCGACAAAGAGGGTTTTTTACGCTCGCAGAGATCGCTTACTCAAACATCGGGACGAGCAGCACGAAATGTGAACGGAAAAGTGATTATGTATGGAGATAAAATAACAAATTCTATGCAAAAAACAATTGACGAAACAAATAGAAGACGAATAAAACAAATGGCTTATAATAAGGAAAATAATATTGTTCCAACTCAAATAGTAAAAGCTAAATCTTCAATTTTTGGAGACAATGAATCTACAAAACAAAAACAGGTAAAATATTATACAGAACAACCAGAAAATAATATTGCAGCAGACCCAGTAGTTCAATATATGACAAAACCTGCTATGAAAAAAGCAATTGAAAAAGCAAGAAGACAAATGGAAAAAGCTTCAAAAAATCTTAATTTTGATGAGGCTATAAAATATAGAGACGAAATGTTTGAACTGCAACAGATTTTTGCGGAAAAATTTAAAAAATAATTAGGAATTAAGAATTAGGAATTTTAAAATAAAGAAAAGTGTCAATAGATAAATGATAAATGCCAATAATTTAACATAAACACAATGAGATATTATAATACATCTGGTCCCAACATACC
>JAOZTW010000675.1 GCA_029938985.1 Bacteroidales bacterium
TCTACAAAGATAACTTATTCGGTCTATTAATGTTAAGTTATGCCGTTCTACATAAGAAGTATTTTGTGTCTTACTTAGAAAATCAATCTCACTCCCTTTTACAAACACTTTTTTAACAGTTATAAGTATTTTTTTGTAACGCTTTTTAACTATTTGTAAACAAGCATTTTTGATTTGGACAAAATATATTTATATTTTTTTTCCGAACAAAGGAAATAAATTTTAAATATTTTTGCAAATATACTAAAATTTAGCATACCAACACTATTTTGTAGGAACTATCTAAAATTCAGTAGCTTCTAATATTAATATAATTTTTTTAATAAAAAAACTAATAAAAATTTGGAATATTCATTCTAATAATTTTACTTTGCACTGTGAACAAAAGAGAGAACATATTAAAAGCTGCTTTAAAATTGTTTGTAACACAAGGCGAACAAGCTACTTCAATGAAACTAATTGGCAAGGAAGCCAAATGTGGAATTGGTACTATGTATAATTATTTTTGTTCAAAAGATATACTGATAAATGAACTTTTTGTAGAAATAAAAACTAAATTATTTAAAACGATTATAGAATCACTTGATACCAATGCTCCTGTAAAGCAACAATTTATAGCAGTTTGGTTAAAAGCAGTAGATTTTGCTATATCTAATCACTTAGAATACAGATATCTTGATATGTTTTCACATACACCAAAAATTTCAAAGCAATCGGAGGAAAAAGTTAGTAAATTGATTTATCCTGTTATAGAAATATATGAAAAAGGAAAACGAGAAGGTATAATTAAAGATTTAGACACAATTACTTTAATTATTTTTACAACCGGTGGAATCACAGAAAGTATTATTAACAAACCTGACATTAACGAACAGGAAATTAAATCAATTATCTTAATGGCTTGGGACGCAGTTAAAAGTTAGTTTTTTAAATAAACAATGGAATGAATACTCATTCTAAATATATAACTATCAAATAATAAATTATGAAAAAAGTATTAATAATTAACGCTCATCAAAAATACGATGGTTTTGCTGAAGGAAAATTAAATCAAACCTTTATGGACATAGCAAAAGAAACTTTGGAAGCAAAAGGTTGTGAAGTAAAAACTACTTATATTGAAAAAAGTTACGAACCTGGAGAAGAAGTAGAAAAACATGTTTGGGCAGATTTAGTGATAACTCAAACTCCTGTTTATTGGTTTAACACTCCTTGGATTTATAAAAAGTATATTGATGAAGTGTTTACAACTGGTATGATGCAAGGAAAAATTCTTGTTGACGATGGACGTACTCGCTCCGATATTACAAAACAATATGGAACAGGTGGATTGTCGCAAGGCAAAAAATTTATTTTATCTACTACTTGGAATGCTCCGAGAGCTGCTTTTAATGATGAAAATCAAATTTTATACAAAGGAAAATCTGTTGATGATGCTCTAATAAACCTATCGGCTGTATATAAATTTTGTGGATACGAAATATTAGAAGGCTTTACAAGTTTTGATGTAATGAAAAATCCAGAAGTAGAAAATGATATTAAATTATTAAAAGAAAAATTAGAAAAATTATTCTAAAACCAAAATTTCCAGATATTTTTTTAGTGTCTGGAAATTATTAAAAAATTTTGTACTAACAACAGAATGATTATTCATTCTTTAACAATTAATTATAAACAAATGAAAGATTTATTTAAAAGTTTATTTATTATTTTATTAGTGTCAGTATTTTTTGTTTCTTGCGAAAAAGAAGAAGATGATGATGACAACGAACCAGATGTTGTAGAATTTGTACACCCTACAAGCATGACACCGTTATGGGAAACAACTAATTTGGGAGGACCAGAATCTGCAATTTATGATAAAGAAAGAGACCAGATTTTTGTTTCAGTTCAAAATCCTGGTAACACAGAAGTTGGAGGTTATATTTCGAAAATAAATGTAGAAACAGGAGCAGTTGTAGATACGTTTTGGGTGCAGGGACTTTCAAATGCAATTACTGGAATGGGAATTTATGAAAATACTTTGTACATTGCCGAAGATACAGTTCTTACTGAAATAAATATTACATCGGGCGATATCATTACAAAACACGATGTTGAAACAGCAGTATTTTTAAACGATGTATTTGTTACAAGTACAAATGTAGTTTATGTTTCGGATACGTTTGGAAATGCAATTTATAAATTAGAAAACGGTACGGTTGAACTTGTTGTGCAGGCCACAGGTTTAGAAAGTCCTAATGGTTTATGGATTGAGGATAATAATTTATTGGTAGCATCTTTTGGTGTTATTACTGATATGCAAACATTTACTGCTGACCCAACTTATGTTTACTCAATAGACCTTGACACAAAAGCTATAACAAAATTTGGAGACTTAACCACACCAATAGGTAATATGGACGGAATTTCAGAATACGGAGAGGGAAATTATTTTATTTCTGACTGGACGTTAGGTAAAATAATCTATCTAAAATCAACAGGAGAAATGAATACATTATTAACACTAAACCAGGGAACTGCTGATATTCACTATATTGATAGCAAGAAAGTATTACTTATACCTATGGCGTTTGATGGAAAATTAGCCGCTTATACAGTAGAATAAATATAAAACATAACCGCCGTAAACGGCAATTAGTAATTAAAAATTAGGAATTAAGAATTGGTTTACACCTTAAAATTCAATTAAGTAATGATACATATTCAATGATACAATTATGTGACTACAAACCAATAGGTTAAAGAAATATATATGTGTAAAAACTTTTGTATGAGTACTTATTTATAAAAAATGTATTAAAAACAAAGTTTTATAAGTGAAAATGAAATAATAAAGTAACTTCAAAATACGCTGTTTTTTTGTTCTTCTATTATTTTAACAAATCTGCAAATAGCGAGCTATTTAATGACTTTTTAAATTTTTTAAAAGAACAAAATAAACAAGTAGATTGGCATTAGTTACTAAAGTTTTTGCCTTCATATTTACCAGATTATTAGATAGTTGTAGTTATTTAGTGAAAACATAACACCCAGATAATCAACATATTAAATTTTTACAAATAACACTTAATTAGCATACTGTAAGCATTTTACAAGTGGTATTACAAAAAGTTTGTTTTATGCAATTTATT
>JAOZTW010000676.1 GCA_029938985.1 Bacteroidales bacterium
GGCTTTTTTGAAATATTAGAATTAAAGTTTACCTTTGTAAATGAGCATTTTAATTTTTCAAAAGTAACGAAAAAATTGATACTCGTGAAAAACGCCGAAAAATTCAAAGACTTACACAACATACACACATATCAATTCCTTTGTTTTATTTGTCTTGCCATTTCTCGTTTTGCATCTTTTTGTTTAATATTTTCTCTGTGGTCGTGTATTTTACGTCCTTTTGCCATAGCAATAATTAATTTAGCCCAACCTTTGTTGGTAATAAATAATCGTAGCGGAACTATTGTGTAACCTGTACCAACCATTTTTCGTTGCAATTTATTTAGTTCATTTTTGGTAAGTAATAGTTTTCGTATTCTGTTTGGGTCGTGATTGTAGTGTCCCCCATGTGAATACTCTGCTATACGCATTTCAATCCAAAGTTCATTGTTTACAAACTTACAATAAGCATCTGTCAAACTGGCTTTTCCATTACGAATTGATTTAATTTCTGTTCCTAATAATTCAATTCCTGCTTTGTATTTATCTATTATTTCGTATTTATGAAACGCTTTTTTATTTTTTATATCTATTTTATTTTGCATTTTTTTAAGCTCAATATTAATTTTTAATTGGTTTGTTCTTCTTTAATTTTTTTTGCGATTTAGCTCTAAAAAACGAAGGAGTTATTCCTGTATGTTTTTTAAATGCAATATTAAAAGTCGATTTTGATTTAAAACCTACTTCGTAAGATATTCCTTCAATCGACAGATTTTGATAATTTGGGTCAGAAAGATGTTTTCTTGCTTCATTTATTCTGTAATAATTAATGAAATTATTGAAGTTTGTATTAGCCTTTTGATTAATTACTTGCGACAAGTACAAGTTGTTAGTCCCAAGCAATTTAGCTATTTTATTTAATTTAATATCTTTTTGTAAATAATATTTTTCTTCTTCCATTAATAAAATTAATTCATTAAAAAGTGCCAGTTTTTGATCTTCATTCAAATTCGATTTATTATACTTATCGGTAGATTCCGATGCCTTCTTTTTAACTTTTTTATCTTGTAAAAGCATTTCTAATTTTACTTTCGTTTCAATTAGCTCGTCATGAGATTTCATTACTTCTATATTCTTTACAACAAGGTTGTTGTATGCCTCATTTTTTTTCTTTTTTTGAATAAAAACAACAACAAGAATAATCAGTTGCGAAACAAATCCAGTAAAAAGAATAACTATAATAATTGTTTTTTGTAAACTTTTTAATTTATTTAATTTAGATTCTGCTGAAAGTAGTTTTATTTTTTTATCTTTTTTTTCGGTTTCGTAATTTATCTTTAATTGGTTTATTATTTGAGAATTAATAAAGGTCTGCAGGCTATCTTTCAAGTTTGTGTATTTCTTATAATAAACAAGTGAGGTTTTTATATCTTGTTTTTCTGAATAAAGCTCTGAAAGTTTTAAATAATTGTCTTTTATATGTTCCAATGATTGTATCTGATTAGCATATTTCAAACTTTTATTGTAGTTTTTTGTAGCTTCTTGATAATTTTTCTTTTTTTGGCATATTTCACCAAGATTATTATATGTTTCTGCAAGTCCATAAGTATCTGATAATTGTTCGAATATTTTTTGAGCCTCTAAAACACTACTAAGTGCTTGTTCAAGTTCTCCTTTGAGCATATAAGTTTCTCCAATATTACTTAAACAGTAAGCCAATTGAGGTGTGTGTTCGTTTGTTTCAAAAATTCTTTTGGCTTCAAAATAATTTTCAAATGCTTGAGCAAAATTCTGTTTTATTTTATATATTTCTCCTATATTATTTAGTGCCACGCCAACTCCTTTTTCATTTTTGTTAATCTTATTAATTTCTAAAGCTTGTAAATATTGCTTTAAAGCTGCATCATATATTTTTTCATTATAATAAAATATAGCAATATTATTTATTGCATTTGCTTGAGCGAGTGTATTATTTGTTTCTTCTGCCAGTTTTAGTTCTTTTGTATAATATTCAAACGATTTTGGATTATTTGATATTCGCAAATATATGAGTCCAAGTTTATCGTAACAGCTTATTAATCCTGCTTTTGAACCAACAGAATCAAAATATGCTTCTGCTTCATGCAAAATAATTTTCGCATCTTCGTATCTTTCGGCTAAATAGTAATAATATCCTGATAAATTTTTCACTTTAGCAACACTTTTTTGAGATTTAATTCTCTCAGCTTCTTCTAATGCCATACCAATATAATAGAACGCACTATCCTTATTGTGAAAAATGTATAGTTTAGAAATTTCAATAAACAGGTTTACCCTAATTGTATCTGATGATTGAGTTAATTCTTTTTTTAAGTCTTTAATTTCCTTATTATTTTGCCCAAAAACTGTATTTGATAAAATAATAAGGAATAAGATTATAAAAAATTTATATTGTATTAATATTTTGCAGTATTTATACACTAAGTATCAGATAAGTAATGAATAACAAAAAATGAAAAATTATCTAAATTTAAACATTATAGAATATAATTTGTAAATATAATGAAAGTTAAATATTATCAAAAAATTAATCATATCTTCAATAAAAACTATTAAGAAATGCGAACCTCTATAATAACAAAAAAAGGAAAGTAACACGACTAAAATAAAGTTTCAGTAGGCATATTAAAATAATAAAAATAACGCAGTAATTTGCATTTATGAAAAATGCCTATTATATTTATTGAATTGGTAAAAATAACATCGCTTAAATTGGTTAATTATTTATTTTAATATGCCTTATGTTTTGTAAAACGTAAAGGTAAAAACCAATTCTTAACTTCCTTAATGAAAAGGAAAAAATAACTAACCCCAATCTAAGTACTTATACAAAAGTTTTCACACATTTATATTTTTTTAATCTATTGGTTTATAATTACATAATTGAATCATTGCATCATTGCATCATTGCATCACTCCTTACTTGTTTATTTTGCCCTTTTAAAAATATCATTAAATAGCTCGCTATTTGCAGATTTGTTAAAATTATAGAAGAACAAAAAAACGGCGTATTCTGTAGTTACTTATTATTTCCTGATTATAACTAACTAAAGTTTTTGTCTTCATATTTACCAGATTATTAGATAGTTGTAGTTTTCTATTGAAAATATAACTC
>JAOZTW010000677.1 GCA_029938985.1 Bacteroidales bacterium
AGGGGACTTGGAAACGTCTAAATAGCATGACAACTGCAAATTTGAAGATTTTTATGCTGATAATGTTAAATCAAAGTTGAAAAAAGATTTTTTAAATAAATGTTATATTTGTGAAAATCAAGGTATTTTCTGGAAAATTGAACATTTTAAGCCTCACAAAAATGGGAAAGATCTTGATTTAAAATACGATTGGAATAATTTATTTTATTCGTGTGGATATTGTAATAGTAAAAAATCTTCAAACTACAATGATACCGAAGAAAATATGATTTTAGATTGTACCAGCACAAAACACGATGTGGAAAAATGGCTTGTCCATAGAAAATCAAAAGATGTAAAATCAAATTTTAAAATTTCTGTAATAGAAAATATAAAGAAGATAAAAAAGTATTAAAAACAGCTGAATTGTTGAATAAGATTTATAATGGAAATCCAAGAGGAAGTATGGTAAATACTGAAACTCTAAAGGAAAATATTTTATTTCAATTGAATAAATTCCAACAAATATTAACTGAATATATTGAAAATGATAATAAGAAAAAGCAAGAAAAACGTATCAAATTTGAATTAAGTAAAAAAAGTGCGTTTACAGCTTTCAAACGCCAGATAATAAAAGATAGAGAATTATTGTTGTTCAAAAAATACTTTGATTAAAACATCAGTAAATGAGTGTTTTAATTATTTTTGAATAATTAGAACAACAAGATATTCTATGAGCATCTTTTAAATTAATCTTTTTTTGGAGGAACAGGGTCAATCCCGTGCGTTCCCCAAGGATGACATTTTGATAACCTTTTTATAGCCAGCCAAGTACCTTTAAATAAACCATGTATTTTTAATGCTTCAATAGCATAACTCGAACAAGTAGGATAATGCCTACACGATTGAGGAAACAAAGGCGATATGGTTAGTTGATAAAACCTTATAGGTATAATTAGTATAAATGATAATATTTTTTTAATCATGAAATTTATATATTTTCAAGTTTATTAAAACAACTTCTACAAAGCGGTTCGTATTTATCTTTTTCGCCAAGCTCAATCAATCCTTTTGCCTGCGATAATCTGTGTGAATGATTTGCAAGGTTTCCGCATTTCATACAAATTGCATGTACTTTTGTAATATACTCAGCCACAGAAAGTAAAGCAGAAATAGGACCAAAAGGTTTTCCTTTAAAATCCATATCCAAACCAGCAACAATAACTCTTATGCCTCTGTTGGCTAATTGATTGCAAACATCAACAATGCCATCATCAAAAAATTGCACTTCATCTACTCCCACCACATCTTCGTTGGTAATAAGTTTTAATATTTCAGCGGAATTGTTTATTGGCGTTGAGTGAATTTCGTTGGTGTCGTGAGATACAATTTTTTTGTCCGAATAACGAATATCTATTTTAGGTTTAAAAATTTCCACATTTAGTTTCGCAATTTTTGCTCTTTTCAAGCGTCTAATTAGCTCCTCTGTTTTTCCCGAAAACATTGAGCCAGCCACAACTTCTATCCAGCCTCGCTGTTTATTTTCACTTATAGGATCTTCTAAAAACATTTTTATATTATTTAATTATTTTATTTATAGTTGTTTGTAAGTCATCGCCAAAAATATTTTTTGCTACAATTATTCCTTGTGGGTCTATCAAGAAGTTGGCAGGAAGTGTTTTTATTTTGTAATCCACAACCGCTTTTGAGTTCCATTGATTAAAATCGCAAGCATGAAACCAGTGTAGTTGAGAACTATCTATTTCATTTTTCCATGCCTCTTTATCTTTGTCTAATGAGATTTGCAAAACATCAAATTTATGAAAATATGTCCAATAATTTTTGTTTATATTATAATTCTCCTGCTTGCTCACCGTACTCCACGATGCCCAAAAACTTATCAAAGTATATCTTGTTCGTATAGAATCTAAACTAATTTTTGAACCATTTGGTCTAAACGAAGATATTTCTGGAGCTTTCATTCCCACAGTTAATTTGTTAGACTTTAATTTATCTCGTTCTATATCTTTTCTAAGTCTTTTACAAAAAGTATTCATTTGTTGCACATGAAGCGAGTAATTGTATCTAATCATTAAGGCTTTATCTATTTTAAAAAACACTTCCGAATCTTTCGCTTTATCATAAATTGGGTCTTTGGGAGTAATATATTGAGAAACCGCAATTAAACTCGCCAAAGAACCTTTTTGTTTATCAATAAAGTTATCCGAATATTCTCTTTGCAAAGTAGTGGTTATATGAAAAATAGAATCAAGTGTCGGTTTTATTAAATCCACTTGTGGAGTTTGGTAATATTGTTTAAAAATTGTACCCAACGAATCAATTGTTGTAGTGGTTTTGTATAAATGTTGTTCAAGCTCTTGAATATATTTAGAATCTCTTGAACCATTTACATTATAAGAACTTAACAAATTAATAATATTTCCAGAAACATTAATAGTTTCGGCTGTGTCCAAAATAAGAATTATTTCGTAGTCCGACGAATTTGTTTTTAAAATGTAAAATTCTTTGTTGTCGTTTAAACCTTTGAGTACAAATTTTCCCTCTTTATCAAATCTTGAAGAATCAACAAGAACATTAGCATCTGGTTTTTTCAGAAATAAACTTACCAATTCTCCTTCATCTACATTTTTGAATCTACCCTTGATATGAAAATATCTGCTATCGTCAACCTCTTTTTCTTCTGCACACGAAAATAAAATAAGTAAAAAAAATATATATATGAATTTTTTCATAAGTAGTTAATCTGAATTTCGGAGTCAATAAATTGATTATTAAAATGGAACTCCAAGCTCAAGCTAGGAGAAACGTAGAATAGTTGCAAATTTGTTACCTTCAATTGCTTGATTATTAGCCTATTTCCTGTTACCTCAAGCAATATTTTGAAGTTCTATTTTTCATTTATCGGTTGTCACTATACTTTATTTAAAAACCTTATTTTTTTTCGGTTTCAATCTTAGTAGAAAAAATATTTACATGATTTACAAACCTTATTACCTTATTTTATTTTCTAATAATAAGGTTTAATAATCGTCTTGGTATTCATTTTTCTACTAAGGTTTTAAATAATAAAATAAGGTTTTTAACTAAAGTTTTTGTGTTCATTTTGTGATGATTATCAATGATTTGTAAAAA
>JAOZTW010000101.1 GCA_029938985.1 Bacteroidales bacterium
GATTTTATTAAAAAGCAATCAATCAATGTTTTAATGTTATGATAAAAAAATTTCCAGACTTTTCAGTTACTATATAAAACGAAATAACTTACCTTGCCCTTACAGGCAAGGCTTTTGATTTCGCACCTTTGGTGCTTAAAAGTCTTATAATTAGGTATTTTTAACTTAGCAAAGTAGAATTAGACAATAATATCTATTTTTCAATTTTCGGCACATTTGTCATATAAGGTTTTATCCCGTCCAAGCTTTCCCAAAACATATCTGCCTGTGTTTGAAATGTTTCTTTAGAAACTGTTGGGTCTTGAACAGCAAGCATATATTCTTTATTTATTTTACCTTCTTCTACAACTTGTTTTCCTGCTTTTTTGCAAACATCTGCTATCATATTTCGTCGTTCGGCATAAACTGGTTGTACAATAATTTCGGCGGCTGTCAAATAAAACTCCCCCATTAAATGTGTGTTTTGATTGTGAGAATTCCAACAATGATACATTCCTGTTAATCCATCAAAATTATGTTCTACTTCAGGAAACCCTGATGCACTAAAAACTATAAAGCCTTGTTCTCCTGCTTCTGGGAAACGGTCTGGGTGAACCGTATCGCCGTTTTTGTTTGTTAGCATATATGGTTTCATAATTGGTAATAACCTATCCATAAATGTTTTCATTATTCCCGTTACATTAAAAATATATAAAGGTGAGGAAAAAATAACAAGGTCGGCTTCTCTATATTTTTTGCGAAGCATAGTCATATCGTCTTTATAAATACAAGCACCAGGAGTTTTTGTCCAGCACGTATAACAACCTGTACAATCTTTTATATTATAATCTTTTAGTTTAAAATATTCTACATTTGCTCCAGCTTGTTTTGCCCCATCAATAAAATTGTTTACCATAAAAGTAGTTTTACTAAATTTTTCGTTTCTGTAACCTCCATCAAAAACTACAATATTTTTTATTTTCTTAGGTGCAAATGTTTTGTATTCAAATTTTATTTTTTTAGGTTTTACTTTTTTCACTTTTTTTGATGCGTTTGGTGGAGCAAATAAACTCGCAAATATGAGCATAATAGCAGCATCGCCTTCAACTATATATTCGTTGTTGATAAATGCCTTGTCGCCCGAAACCTCGTTGTTCGAAATTTTTAACCACAAATCTGAATCACTTCTTATAGTTGTTTTAGGATTTGGGTGTTCGCCTTCAACAAAAGTACATTTTTGATCTGCAAAAATAAAATGTGCAATAGTTGGCTCTTTTCCTGTCAAATAAAATTGAACAACAGTGTTTAGACCTTTTGCGTTTTCTTTGTTTAATCCAAACGGCATTGATGCAAATAAATCTTTTATAGATTTAAAAATTATTTGTTCACCACCTACTTTTTGCATCAAATAATTGGGCATTTTTGCAGTTACAGGAATACCTACCGCAAGCTGTATAATAATAGGCAAAAGTGTTGCAATTATTGAGTTTATTGCCGTGTCGCTATGATATGGAATTACCGTAAGCACCATTCCGAGAGCAAATAAAAATGCCCAAAAATAGTTTAGAATTAAATTTATGTTCAAAAATTGTTGTCCTTTTGTAACTGCTTCGGGATAGTCTTTTTCTGAAAATTCAAAAGTAAACGGGTTTAATTTGAACAATGGCGGAAAAAATGCAACTATAAACAATCCGAGATACAAACCTACTATTACGTTTTCTATATACAATTGTCCCAAAGTTTTAGGAACAATAAAAACGGCCAATGCCCCAAGAAGTGCTACTCCTGTAAGTCCATATAAAAAATAGTTTTTTACTTTTAACACAAGTGCCAAAATTAAATTTACTGAAAGAAGTGCCGCAATTATCAGCACAAAAGGCTGAACATTTCGCATTCTAAACCCTGAACCTTCTGCAAGCACATTAAGTGCAATTACTGCCACAAACGGGAAATATTGAATTATTTTTTTCATCTTTTATTAATTTTTTAATTTTTTAATTTTAATTTTTTTTAATACCTATTCAAGAATATTTTTCAATTTTTTCAATTTTTTTGCTGAGTACGGAAAATATTTAAGTTTTGTTTCAAAGCCAAACCCTTTATGTAATATACTTTTATAATGAGAAAAAGTTCTGAAACCTGCTTCGCCATGATAATTTCCTATTCCACTGAAACCTACGCCACCAAATGGCAAATTAGGATTTGTAAGATGCATCAAAGATTCATTTACGGCACCACCGCCAAAAGAAATTTCGCTTAATAACTTGTTAATCAATCTTTTATTTTTCGAATATATATAACAAGCCAATGGTTTTGCACGTTGTTTCACCTTGTTTATGGCATCGTTCAAATTAGTAAATGCTATAACAGGCAAAATAGGACCAAAAATTTCATCTTTCATTATCGCATCTTCAAAACTAATATTTTGCATAACAGTTGGAGTTATCAATCTGTTTTTTTTATTGATTTTGCCACCACAAAAAATTTTTTCTTTGTCAAGCAGATTATTAAGACGGTCAAAATTTTTGTTATTTATTATACGCGAATAATTTTCTGTTATATCATTTTCTACTTTATAATTTTTTTCAATTTCTTTTTTTAGTGCATTAAGGAATTTTTTTTCTATAGATTTATCTACAAGCACATAGTCGGGAGCAACACAGGTTTGTCCTGCGTTTAAAAATTTAGCCCAAACAATTCTTTTAACCGAAATAGGAATATCTGCATCGGCAAGCACAAAAGTTGGACTCTTGCCACCAAGTTCGAGAGTTACGGGAGTTAAATTTTTTGCTGCCGCCTGACATACTATTTTCCCGACAGGAATACTACCTGTAAAAAATATTTTATCAAATTTAAGTTTTAAAAGTTCACTTGTTTCTTTTTCTCCACCCTCTATTACATGAAAATAATCTTTTGTGAAATTTTCATTAATAATTTTTGCCATAATTTTTGAAGTTTCAGACGGCAATTCACTTGGTTTTAATACAACAGTATTACCAGCCGCAAGTGATGCTACTACAGGTGTGAGGGACAAATTGAACGGATAATTCCAAGCTCCAATAATAAGAGTATTACCAAGAGGCTCGGGAATAATGTAACTTTTGGCAGGAAAGTTAGAAAAATTTGTTTTTACTTTTTTGTGTTTGCTCCATTTTTTCAATTTTTTTACTGCAATATTAATTTCATGATATATACCAGAAAGTTCAGTCATATAAGTTTCAAACTCCGATTTTCCGAAATCAGTATAAATTGCTTTGTAAAGTAAATCTTCGTTTTCTTTAAGAATTTTTTTAAACTTTTTTAATTCTTTGACTCTAAAATCCACCGATTTTGTTTTGTTTGTATTAAATAAAAAAATTTGTGCTGATAGAATTTCTTTCATTATTATAGAATATTTTTTGTTTTAATTTGACTTAGGAATTTAAAAAAATAATAAAGCTGTTTTCAAATTTATTATTTTGTTTCTACTATTTTTTTTAAGGGTTCTACCATACCGGGTATCAGTTTTGTTTTGTATATTTTCTCTCTTACTTTTGGTATTTTTGACAGCGTATTCATTAGAGCGTTATGAATTTTGTATTTTATTTTTCGGTTCGGAAATTTCATTATTCCAAGTTTTTTGTATGCTTTATAATCTGCAATAAAAGGAAAACGGAGAACACCATAAATATCGTCTCTAAAAATTTTCATACCACCAACTCCCAGAAAATCGTGTTCTCTAACTATTTTTTGTTCTGAAAATGAAATTACTTTTTGAGTATTTACGGCAATTAGTCTGTCAATAGCTTCGGAGTCCTCTGACTCATCGGTTACAAAATCCAGCAAATTAGATTTTTGTATTTGTGCAAGGGCTACAAAAATTTCGGTTATATTTGGAATTTGTGAAAGCGGTCCACTTATTAAATAAAGTATTTGTTTAGAAATCATTGTAGGCGTGTGGGTGTTAAAAAAAGTTCTGTCGAAAAACATTTTCCAACGTGCCGAAAGAAAACGGTCTGTAATTGTACCTACAAAAACTAAAATATCTGCGGTCATTATTTTCGTTCTATAAAACTCGGTAAATTTGTCTCTCCCATTATATTGACAGGTATAATCATATCCACATTGAATGCAACCCAAGCAACCACCTTTTATATCTAATTCACTAATGTTTACAACTTCAATATCTTCAACAAAATTAGACTTAAATTGTGCAAGTATTTTACTTGAATTACTATTTTTATTTGTATCGTCTGTTACAATCAATATTTTTTTTTCTTTACAGCTAATTTTTTTTTCTACTTTTTTGGCTTTATAAATAAAATTTGATTTTTTTACAGGATAATACATGCGACTAACATGACGTTGGTTTTCTATGGTATCAAAAAAATTAGTGGCAAATTTAAGAGTATTTTCTCTTCCTTCTTTTTTAGTCAGGCTATTCATGTGAGGCGACAGATAGTCAATATATTTCATTCCTAAATCTTCGCAAACGGCACGCATATAATTGTTTGCAGTGTGGTCATAGAAATGAATAGATGTAGTAATAACTGCCGTATATTTATTTTTGAAGACCGAACTAACTTGGCGTTCCCAAATCAGCTCTATAAAACGTTTGTATTGCGAAGGCACTAAACAAACATACAAAGGAACTGCCCAAATAATGGCATCTGCATCTTCTACTTTTTTTATAATCTCTTGAAAAACCGATTCGTTTTTTTCGATTCGTTTAATACGTTGAGAAATATTTTCTACTTCGTAGTTATGTGTGGGATTCTTTTTTTGTATATAATTTACATACTGTAAAGTAATACTTTCTTTGCCTTTTGGACTTCCGTTTAATACTAATATTTTCATAATTATTTGGTTGAGTAAATTAATGGTGACGAGAGTGTAACTCCAAGTTCCAGCTTGAAGTTACATTTTTTATAATTTTTTACTCTTCAATAATACTATTTTTTACTTCCTTGTGTTTGTCCTTCATTAATGGTATCCAACTACCTATGGTAAGATTAACAAAAAAACTGCTAAAATTATCTGATATAGGTTTCATTGCGGTACCGTTTACTTTCCAGTCTGCACTTTCGTTTAAAGAATAATCATAACCTAATACAATGCCTACTGTATTGTGCATATATACTACAGCTTCAAAATTTATACCAAGTCTTATGGCATTATCGTGGTGTTTTAGTTTGTATGAATTAGTTTCATTGTTAAATATATTGCCAGTAAAACTCTTGTCGGCAACCGATACTTTGTGCGTTGCCATAGCCATACCTACAAGTGGTGCAAGTATAATTTTTGGAGTATTTATTACTTTATACGAAATATAAAACGAATTTGTAAAAGCGTTGTAATTAGTTAATTTTCCTGACTTTTCTAATTGTGCCTGCGAGTAATAAAAATCGGAACTCCAAAGAATTCTTTTAATCGTCCAATACGAACCTGCTCCTAAATTAAATGCTGCTTGAGGTAAAAAAATATCATTTTTTTCAAGATTTTCAAAATTCAACATTTTTGTTCCTACATTTGCAAACATCGACATTTGTAAAATTTTAGTGTTTTTACCTGTTTGCGAACTTGCCGTGAAGCCAATAAATAATATGGCTATAACTGTGATAATGTGTTTTTTATTCATGATTATTAAATTAAAAATTATTATTAAATTAAAAAATTATTATTATATAAATTTAGATTTCTATACCAATAATAAGTATATCGTCTGTTTGTTTGTATTTACTGCCTTGCCAATTTTCTATGGTTTTGTTTAACAATATTTTCTGCTCGCTCAACGAACATGTATAATTATCAGTAAAAAGCTCTCTGAAATTATTTTTTTTGAATTTCATACCTCTTTTGCCTCCAAACTGGTCGGCGTATCCATCTGAAAACATATAAATTTTATCATGTTTTTGTAATTGAATTTCATTGTTTTTAAATGGAATTTCTTTTGGGTGTATGCCAATAGGGTTTCGTGTTGCTTTAATTTCTTCAAAACTATTTTTTTTTTGTATAAATAACGGATTGTTTGCCCCCGCAAAACTAAGCATAACAGATTGTGTGTTCAACACACAAACAGCAATGTCCATTCCGTCCTTATTGCGACTTTTTTTATCAATTTGTTTTAACGATGTTTTAACTTTTATTCTTAACTGTTCAAGAATTTCTGCCGCATTTTCCGTCTTGTCTTCATTAATAATTTCGTTTAAAAACGATATTCCCAACATGCTTACAAATGCACCTGGAACACCATGTCCAGTACAATCGGCAACAGCAATTATTATTTGGTTCTCTTTTTTCTTTAAAAAATAAAAATCGCCACTTACAACTTCTCTCGGTTTGTTGATAATAAAAAACGAACTAAAATTTTGCGCAAAAAAATGGTCTTCGGGCAGTAATGCTTTTTGAATACGGCTTGCATAATTTATGCTGTGCTGTATATTATCATGACTTTTTTCTATTTCAATTTTTTGTGCATTAATTTTTTTATGCGATTTATAAATAACATTAGAAATAGGATAAGCAACAATTGCTGGAATAATTACCGAAATAGAAATTCCAAATATATAATTTTCCATTTTAAATATTGATGCGAAAATGAGATATATCAATACCGAAACTCCAATAGAAATTAATGCAACAATCCAAGGTTTTATTATTTTTTTCATATCTAAATAAATATAAGTGTGGTTATAAACGTATTTTTTTTACAAAAATATAATTTTTTTATTAACACTACCTATTTTTATAATATTTATTTAAAAAATAAAGGTATTTTTAATTAATGATTTACAGTTCCATGACTATCCATCAGTTGCCACGCTCTTTTGAGCATGGCATCAATCTTCTTTTTTTTATTAAAAAGCTTCATTAAAAGTGAAAAACAGCCCCCAACCTTCTGGCTGAACGCCAAAGTAGAAACGTAGTTTTGCCATTTCGGTAAGTTGCAATCTTAAACCTGTTCCATAAGATATTTTTACATTATTAAAATCATCAATTTTTTGGTCTGCTACATCGACAAAAGTGCCAAATTTTGTTTGAGTTAATAAAAGTATAACTTTTATATCCTGCTTGGAGAATCAGCGAATAGACCATAAATCAAATAATTTGCCTGACAGGTTTGCTACTATTTTACGTTTCTCCAAGTTTGAACTTGGAGAAACATTTTTATAAATAATTACATTTTAAAACTTACCAAACTTAAATTCCAAACCTACATGAAATCCACTTAAATCGCTGTCCGACAAATTTCTAAGCGAACTTCCCATTACATGTCTGTAACCTAAATTTAGAGTAGGAACAAAATATTTAGTGAAATTAAATTCAAAATTAATTCCTGGTTCTATTAGAAACACTCCAGAACTTTCAATACCGTTATCTGCGTCGTCATCAAAATCGTCAAGTTTTTTATCCGAAATTAAAACCCCGCCTGCCATTATATTTAAAGGAAACGAGACATGCACAGCTCTTCTCATTCCCACCGTATATTCAAAAAATATACCTCCTGCTCCCATTTTAAGATATAAATCTGCATTTTCATTTCCTTGAAAGTTATTCCCTTTAAATGTATTATCAGAAGAAAATCCATAACCGATACCACCAAAAGTAAACTTTTGGTTTACAGAAAATCCTCCTTTTCCTCCAGTTGCTACTCCCCACATTCCATTTATTTGCGATGCTCTAACAAAGGGTCCACCATATCCACCAAAAGTTACTGTAGAGTCTTTTGAACCAAATAAAGTGTTAATTTCTTGCGAATATCCAAGTAAAGATATTGCCATTACTATTAATAATATTGATAATTTTTTCATTGTTTATTAGTTTATTAGTTTTTGTTGTTTAGTTTGTTGTTATTTTGGTTAAACCAAAAGAGTAAAAAATAAAAAATTTAAAAGTTCGCTCTGCTTTTTCATAATACCATTTAGATTGTCAAAGCTATATAAAAGTAAACAGAATTAACTTTTAAGTTTTAATTATTTGTTTTAAATATAAAATTTTATTAAAAAAACAAAAATTATAAATATATGAATTTTAAGGTGTAAACCAATTTTTAATTCCTAATTCTTAATTCCTAATTATTCTATATCAATTGCAATAGTTGTTTTTTTACCTGAATTTAGTTTAAACGAAACTTCCTCAAATTTTGGTGGACCAAAAGTACCATAAATATTTCGAGAGAAACCATAGCTTTCAGTTGGAGCTCCAAACATATTTTTATTCATTGTTTTGTCTTCGTTTTTGTCGTGCCATACTGCAACTGCATACGTGCCTTCTGGAATATCTTTAAAAGTATAATTTACTCCCGATTTGCTTGCCTTTAGTGCAACTCCTTTTGTATTCTCTTCGTAGTTAGGAAAACTTTCTTCACTGTTATAAAGACCTATTTGAACAACTCCTTTGTCGTTTTCAATACCTGTAACATTAACTACTATTGTTCCTGTTTGTGCAAAAATTGGTGTGGCAAGAACCAAAAAAATAATGCCGATAAATAAATTTTTCATAATAAATAAAATATTAAATGATTAAATTGATAAGATTTGCAATAAATAATTTTTACAAATATACGAACAAACATATTTACAATGCAAATTTATGTTATTGAATGTCAATTTGTTTTATAAATGGGAGACGTTTGGGACAGATGGGATTAAGTTTGGGACAGATGAGAAATAAAACATCAAATTTAGTTTTATTAAAATAAATAATTAACTATTTAAACTTGTTCTTTTTGCTTTACCTTCGTCAATAAACACGCAAATATCTTGATATTTATTGAATTGTTAAAAACAAAAATAAACTTGTTTATTTTTGTCAATTATTAATTTTAATATGCCTTAGTTATTTTATTTCAACAACTTATCGTATTCCAATTTTTTCATAAGTTCTGTATTTTTTATTTTTTCATACAGCTCAATCAAATTCTCATTATTTTTAAATGCAATTTTTCTATTTACATTAATATCTTTAGCAATCAACTCTATTTCTTTGTTTTTTATATTAATATTTAGATAATTATAAATTTCATTTATATATTTTTTTGGATTTTCAAGTAATTTTTCATAACATAAATGCAAACAATTTTCGTTGTTCAATAATGATTTTGCGGTATAATCTTCCCATAATTTTATGCCTTCTTGCAGGTATTTTACCCTTAAAGATTGTGCATAAATACGTTTTTTCACAAGTCTAAATTCATTAATTTTTTTTCTAATTCCTGTTTTTGTTAAACTGTCTCTTTGATTCTGAAATTTTATTTCTCTTTGCTTAAGACTTTCGGCAACATCAATTGGGTTTCTATAAATATGAATTATTTTTGCTTCAGGAAAAATATTTTTCCATATTTCTATTGTAAAAGTATTTCTGGGGTCTTTCCATGCCCATAAGTCCGAAGAATTACTAAGTTTTCTTAAATTATTATGATATTTTTTTGCTTTTGTACTATCAATATGTTTTCTGAAATTTGAAGAAATATCGTTAATAAATTTCTTATTCAAAAAATTCATATTGCATGGATTATCCCAAAAAGCACCTGCCTGAAAAAAAGCCCAATCATTTAATTCACAGAAAAAATTAGACTCGTTGTTGTTGTCCAAATCGTTACCGATAAAAACTCCAGACTGTTGCAAAATTTGTGTAAGCAACGATGTACCAGCACGATGCATTCCTATTACTATTATTGGAGGCATATAAACTATTATAGTTGTAAAACTTTGTTTTTATAAATAATTATTTTTAAAACTTAAACCAAGTTTTGGATTTTGTTCAAAGTTAAAATAAATAAAATAATGACGCAGTTTCCGAACTTATTTTTTGACAATTCCTTAATTAGTGAATTATATAAAATTCTTTTCATTTTTATATTTTAAATAAATAATAACTTCTAAAAACGTTGCAAATATATAAATTTATCTCCAAAAAACGTAAAATAATCAAATATTTATCTCCAAAAAATGTATTTAGAGACAATAAGTTTCACCAAGATACGCCATTTTTTTGAAATATCAATCATTTTTTTATCCTGCTATTATTATTGGGTGCATTAATTTTATTATTAAATATTATACTAACGACTTAAATCTCTATCAATTAATTTTTCTAAATATCTTTTTAACTTATCCCGTTTTGGAATTAATTGATAGTCATACCAACGCTGTTTTGTAGGGACTACCCGAATTTTCAATACCAGCAACTACGGTATTGTTAAAATCTGTAATAGTTAGATAATTATCCAAATCTTCTGTTTTTGTAATTGTGTGCCAACTTCCACTTTCATAAAAAGCAAAAGCATCTCTATCTTTATTGTATATTAGCAAACCATTTGCAGGAGTGGAAATAGCATTCATCTCTACATTTGTAAGTTTTGGTATTAAAAGTCCTTTGTTGGTAGCATCTAAATGTAGAATTGAGGAGACATGTGGAGTTTCTGTACCAAGTGCAAGTTGTCCATCTTTTGTTAATACCATTTTTGTATTAATTGGAGCTGGTTCTCCAAAATCAAAATATAAATTCTCATGATTTCTTATATCCCAAATATTTTCAAATTCAGATTTTGGATAGATGTTTTCTAAGCGTATGATTGGAAATTGATCCAGATTAAGATTATGGTCGGCAGTTATGTGTAATTTAGTTTGAGGTGCGGTTTCACCAATTCCAAAATATCCTCCATTATGATACAAGTCTCCAGTAAATGCAGTTCCTTTTCCAATAGGGCTTGATTGCCCAAATAACTGACTACTTGTTAGTAACATTGTTATAACAAAGATTATTGAAATAAAACGAGGGAAAGTAAAACTCTGATATACAGACTGTTGTGATTTTTTGTTGATGTTTTTTTATTTAAAGTTTAAGATTGTTTTTGCAAAGATAAAAAAAAATAATAAAATTACAAATATATTTACAATTTTTTGTTATCTTTGTAAAAAAGTTTTTATAAACAATAATAACACCAACTATATATGTTAGCCTCTTTAGAAAATCAGGTTGTATTTAAACAAGCCTTTACCAACAAGTTAGTATTTGAACAGTTGATAAAAGATTTTTTTGATATAGAAATAAAAGTAGGCAAAATAGAGACCGAAAAGAAATTCCGGATAAAAACTTCTCTAATAGATATTACACTTGATATTTATGCCGAGACCCAAGACCGTCGTTTTGTAATAGAGCTTCAAAAAATACAATACGACCATAATTTCGAC
>JAOZTW010000678.1 GCA_029938985.1 Bacteroidales bacterium
TTTTGTGAAAAAGAAAGAATAATGAATACGAACTTATTTATTATTTCATTTTCACTAAATTAAATTGTTTGGCGTTTTTCACGAGTGTCAAGTTCAAGGCTTTTTAGTATAATCCAAAAACTATATTTTGGTTGCAAAATTAATACCTAAATTAATTTTAAAAAAATTATCTTAAAAAAATTGTATTTTTTTAATATTTTCATAGATTTGTATTTTTTATAACTAATTATTTAAAGCAAATGGAACTTTCATTGAGGGGTTTTAGAGCTAATGCATTAAAAAATTATCTACACAAGGAGGTGATTGAATTCCAAAATTTAAAGCAAATGAAAATTTTAATTCTAAACTATGAATATCCTCCACTTGGAGGTGGTGCTGGAGTATGTACACGCTTTGAAGCCGAGGGACTTGCAAAACGTACACATCAAGTTACGGTTATAACTACTTGGTTTAAAACAGAAAAAGAAATTGAAATAAATGGCAACTTAACTATTGTTAGATTAAAATCTAAACGGAAATTTGAATACGCTTCAAACCCAGTAGAAATGTTATCGTGGGTAAAATTTGCGAAAAAATATTCTGATAACAAAATAAAAAATAAGGAATTTGATATTTGTATTGCAAATTTTGCTATTCCAGGAGGAATTGTTGCAAAACATATTAAAAAAACAAAGCAGACTCCTTATATAATAGTCTCACATGGTCAAGATATACCGTTTTTCTTTCCCTCACAAATGCTTAAGTTTCATATTGCAACATATTTTTGGATTAAAAATATTGTAAAACATTCTGAAAAACTGGTTTTATTATCAGAAGAGATGAAAGAAAATGCAGATAAATTTGTTGGGAAAAAAAATATAAATAAAAACATTATTATTCCAAATGGCTGTCATACAGATGTTTTTAAACCATATTTTTCAAAAAAATCAAAAGAATTTAAAATTATTTTTGTAGGACGACTTGTGGCTCAAAAATCACCTTTTGTTTTTTTGCAAGCTTTAAATCAATTAAAAATTAATTCAAAAATTGTTTTTGAAGTAAATATTCTTGGCGATGGACTTTTGCGACAAAAAATGGAAAATTTTGTTGACAGCAATAATCTTTCTAAAAATGTTAATTTTAAAGGTTGGGTAACTAAGGAACAAATGATAAATGAATATCAATCAGCTAATTTGCAAGTTATTAGCTCTGCCGATGAAGCAATGTCTATTGCGGCATTGGAATCGTTGTCTTGTGGTTTGTACGTTATTTCTACTCCTGTTAGTGGAAACACAGAATTGATTACCAAAGATATAAATGGAGATTTTTTTAATTTTAACGACTACAATCAACTTTTCAGTAAAATTGAGCTTTTTTATAACGAAAAATTCTTAACCAACTGGCAATTAGATAAGAATAAACTTCACGCTTTTAGAAAAAAATACGATTGGAACGAAATTGTAAAACAATACGAGCAACAGTTAAATAATATCTTAAACGGCAATTAGAAATTAAGAATTAGGAATTAGGAATTAGGAATTGGTTTACACCTTAAAATTCAATTATTTATACAAAACTGGGCATTTCTCATTTATCGGTTGACACTTTTCTTTATTTAAAACCTTTTTCATTTTCACTAAGGTTTTTAAAGAACAAAAAAGTGTCAACTATTTTGTTGGAACAAACTCTGAATTTGCCTTATGCTTTTTTCATTACATATAATTTATAAACATATTGTCGTGTTAAAAAATGCAAATACGATTCAGAACCCTCTACTGCTGCAAAGTTTTTTCCTAAATCGTGCAGAAATTTAGGAGCAAGTGTTTCCACAAGTTTTATTCTACTTGGTGTTGCAAGTATTAGTGCTTCAACAACATTGCGTGTTACATCTACTTCTTCAATTATTTCCATTCCTGTATCTTGTAAATTTTTATGTAACATATCAATTTCAGTATCCACACGGAAATCTATAAATAAAAAATGTCCACCAGGGCGAAGTACTCTAACAACTTCTTTGAGAAAAACCTCCATTTGTGGGTAGCGATGCGATGATTCTACATTTAAAACAATATCAAAAGAACTATCTTCAAATGGTAGGTCTTGTGCATTAGCATGCAAAAAAGTACCTCCTTCTTTTTCATAATATGATTTGCAAAATTTTATAGCTTGTTTACCTAAATCAATACCAGATACAGATTTTGGTTTAAATGTTCTGTTTACATACGACAATCCTCCGCCTCGTCCACAACCTACTTCAAGCAAATCTTTATTTTTTATATCAGCACCAGATGCAGTAATGTGGTACAATTGTGCGGAATATCTGTTTTCTTCGTCTTCTTCACTCATCTTTATTTCTTTGTCGTGGTAGTTGTAACCAAAGTTCATAAAAATAACTTGTGCATTTTTATCAACTGTACTAACATACCAATACCAGACTCTGAAAAATAAATTTCTTAAAACTCTTTTCATTCTTTTTTATATTATTATAAGGCATATTAATACCTAAAATTTTTATTTTTATTTATTTATGTAAGTTTCGGATTTATACCAAGGGTATAAATAATTAGAAGTTGTATGTTTTTCAGGATACAGGTATAATTTTCCTTTTTCTTTTACCAGTTTAAATTCCAAGCGGTGTGTCCAATCATGGTTGCTTCCCCATATTTCTGCAACAATTATACCTGTTTGGTTATTGTAACTTTCAATACTATAACCTTTTGGATAATAAAGATTAATATTGTAATCTTCTACATTTATATTGTTTTCTTGTAAGTATTTTGGAGAAATCAACGGTCTGGCTTTTTTATTTATTTGAACTTGACCACCTGAAATCATTGTTTCAATAACGTCTTTAATAATTTGTTTTTCTTTGTTTCCAGTATTAGATAATTTAGAACTACCTACACAGCCAAATAGGAAAATAAATATAATAAATAAAGGTGTGTGTGTTTTCATAATAGTATTTTTCGTAATACTTTGTGTCCAGATATTAGGATTATTTCAATAAGTACAGACATACTAACACCCCCCTAATTAATATTTTATTAGTACTTTTTATCTAAGTTACTACGCTTTTGAGATTCAAAATTATTATACGGCATTTTTCATAAATGCAAATTACTGCGTTATTTTGATTATTTTAAAATC
>JAOZTW010000679.1 GCA_029938985.1 Bacteroidales bacterium
TTGTTTATTTCTATGAAAAACATATAGTTAAGTGTTATTAGAAAAGTTTTCCTGAATTTTCAGTATTAAGGTGTTTTTTGAAAGTAACAAAAATTTGCATTTTTTGAAACATGCACCAATTAAATAAGTTTATTACAATATAATTCCATTATTAATAATTAAAATAAAAAAGTCATGAAAAAAAATTCTTTAATAATTTTAGGTTTAGTATTTGTGTTTTCTGTAGCATTTTTAAGTCCTCAAACACAAAGTGGTATTGCACATATTGATACAGAGTATATTTTGGAGAAGATACCAGCATATCAAGACGCTCAAGCCGAGCTTGAACAACTTGCAAAACAATATCAAAATGAGCTGATTGCAAAGAAAAATGAAATTGATTCATTGTGGTCTATTTATCAAAAAGAAGAATATAACTGGGTGAAAGAGACTAAAAAGAAAAAAGAAAACGAAATTGTAGAACTTGAAAAAACTACAAGAGAATTGCAAAATAAATATTTTGGTAGAGAAGGCGAACTTAGTCAAAAAAGAGAAGAATTGATTAAACCAATACAAGATAATGTTTATACCTATGTTGTAGAAATAGCCGAAGAAGGAAACTACGATTATATTTTTGATAAAGTAACAGGAGAAATTCTTTACGCAAGAGAAAAAAATGATGAAAGTGATGCTATTCTTAAAAAATTAGGACACTAAAAAAAACGACAACAAGGAATTTCAATTGCAACTAACAACTAATAACTAACAACTAACAACTAACAACTAAATTTCAAATGAAAAAATCAATCACAGTAATCTTAGGATTACTTATTTTATTTAGTACTATTTCTGTAAAAGCACAAAATCAATTTGCGTTTTTTGACTTAGAAAAAATATTTACAGTTATGCCAGAAGCAACTCAAGCTCAAGCGAGATTTGAAGGAGAACAAGAAAAAATAACTCTACGTTTTGAAGAAATGCAGGTAGAATACAATGTTTTATATCAAGAATTATCTGACAATGTAGAAAAACCTGATTCTGATCCTGATAAATGGCCAAACTCTATAATGGACGAAAAACAAACAGAATTAGTAGATGTTCAAGAAAGAATTCAACGTTTTCAAATGACAGCACAGCAAGACCTTCAAGATATTCAAGTAAAACTATTTCAGCCTGTTTACGAAAAAATAGACTCGGCAATAGCAGTAGTTGTGAAAGAAAAAGGTTATCCATTTGCTTTTGATAAAAATGATATTTCGTATATCAACGAGGACAAATGCGAAGATATAACATCTATGATAAAAAAAGCACTCGGATTGCTTGAATAGTTTTTGAAGAAATAGATATGAATTGGTTGCTGTTTGATATTTTTTTTGAACAGTAACCAATTTGTTGTTTAAAATAAAAAAAGACTCACATAAATAATCAAGGTTTACTGTAGTTGCAACTTTAGTTGCAATTCTTGGCTTTGCTCTGAGTACGAAGATATTAAAGCAAAGCCACATAATTGTAACTTCAAACTTTACAATAAAAAGAACTTGATTTTCTATATGAGATTAAAGAATAAGGTTTCAAAAATATATAATAATTATGAAAATAGGTGTTTTTGATTCTGGTTATGGAGGACTAACAATTCTTAGAGAATTTTTATTAGAACTTCCTGAGTACGACTATATTTATCTTGGCGATAATGCTCGTACCCCCTACGGAACTCGCTCTTTTGAAACAGTTTATAACTACAGTTTGCAGGCAGTAAAAAAATTGTTTGAACTTGATTGTCAATTAATAATTTTAGCCTGCAACACAGCATCTGCCAAAGCTCTACGGAGTATTCAACAGAACGATTTGCCAAAAATTGCTCCCCACCGAAGAGTGCTTGGCGTTATTAGACCAAGTGTGGAGGCTCTCGACAAAATTACAAACACAAATAGTGTAGGAATTCTTGCTACCTATGGCACAGTTAGTTCCCTTTCCTATCCTATTGAAATAAAAAAATTATATCCCCATATTACCACTGCACAAGAAGCTTGCCCTATGTGGGTGCCTTTGGTGGAAAACTACGAATATGATAAGCCAGGAGCTGATTATTTTGTAAAAAAAAATATTGAAAATTTATTGCTAAAAAACAATAATATTGATACCATAATTTTAGCCTGCACACATTATCCGCTTTTAATAAATAAAATTAATTTGTACAAACCTGCAAATATTCAATTAATTTCGCAAGGATCAATTGTTGCAAAAAGCCTTATTGACTATCTTAAAAGATACAAAGAAATAGAGACAAAATTATCAAAAAACTATAAAAGAGAATTTTTAACTACCGAAACTACTGCTTTATTTAACAAAAAAGCATTAAAATTTCTTAACATTTGTAAAAATTTTTCTACCAAACAAATCTTTTTGGATTAATCAAAATTTAAAAACCCAAAATGAAAAACGCCAAAACAATAGACAACAATGCTTTAAATGAGCTTAAAAGCGAGTTAATAAAAGTTCATAATCAAGATAGTCCCTACAAAATAGTGTTGTTATGCAAAATTTTACTATATTTGCCAAAATTTTAAAATTTATTTCCGATGTACGAAAAAAGAAGAATTAATATATTTTGTCCAAATCCAAAATGCTCTCATCATAAAAAAAAATTGAAGCTATAAAATGGGGAAGCTATATAACCAAAAATGATGTTGAACCTCTACAACGTTTTAAAAGTAAGACTTGCGGTTGTACTTTTTCAGAAACAGCATTTTCAGATATTTATGGAAAACACGGCTCTTTTAAAGAGTATTTAATATGTTGTAAATTACTTTGTTCTAAATTAAATGCAGACGAAATCGCAGATGTATTAGACCGAGATGTGCGAACAATATTGTCATGGATAGAATGTATCGCAAATAAAGCAGAAAGGTTTCATTTATTTATGTGTGTTTCATTAATAATTAGCTTTTTACAGTTAGACGAGTTGTGGAGTTATGTTAAAAAAAAGAAAAAACAACTTTGGGGGTTTACAAGTATAGATGCCAAAAGTAGATTTTGGTTGAATTTTGAACTCGGGTCAAGGACGAGATATACAGTAAATAAGCTACTGATAGTCCCTACAAAACAGTGTTGGTATGATTAACAAGTATTTACAAAAATATG
>JAOZTW010000102.1 GCA_029938985.1 Bacteroidales bacterium
AAAACTACAACTATCTAATAATCTGGTAAATATGAAGGCAAAAACTTTAGTTACTTAAGTATCATCTTTTTTAATTCAACGTTTAAAGAGTAAATTATATAATTACAAATCATAAGCTTCAATAAATGTTGAATTGTCTACTTAAATATACTAATGAAATATTAGTAAAAAAATAGGGCGTTTTTCACGAATATCAATTTCTTCGTTACTTTTGAAATATTAAAATGTTCACTTACAAAGGTAAACTTTAATTCTAATATTTCAAAAACGTTAACATTTTTTTATTTGTAAATTTTTCTCACAAATAAATTATATTTTAATATACAATAAATTGCTCTAAAACCGTCTTTCCAATTTATTTTTTTTCCTTCATTGTATGTTCTCCCATAATACGAAATTCCTACTTCGTATATTCTTATGTCTGGTATTTTTGCAATTTTTGCGGTTACTTCTGGTTCAAAACCAAAACTTTTTTCTTGTAAATATAATTTTTTAATTATATCAATTCTAAAAAGTTTGTAACATGTTTCCATATCGGTTAGATTCAAATCTGTAAAAATATTAGAAAGATTAGTAAGAAATTTATTTCCTATCGAATGCCAATAAAATAAAATACGATGTGGATTTGCTCCAACAAAACGAGAACCATAAACTACATCTGCAAAACCTTCAACTACAGGTTTTAACAAGTCGTTGTATTCTCGTGGGTCATACTCAGTATCAGCATCTTGAATTATTAAATAGCTACCAGTTGCTTTTTCAATTCCTTTATGTAAAGCTGCCCCCTTTTCCTTGATTTGTTTTTTGATTAAACAATGAAATATTCAAATCTTTATTGTTTAAAACAAATTGTTCAATTTTTAATTTGTGCTATCAGTAGAACAGTCATTTACAATAATTATTTCCTTTTCAAAATTGTTTATCAAACTAATATTTGATATTTTATCCAGAATTTTTGTTATAGTTTGTTCTTCGTTGAATGCAGGAATTATTATTGATAATACTTTTTTTGTTTGTGCCATTGTTTCACAAATTTAGTTCCTCGTTAATAATATAAATAGGTCTTTTTTTACTCTCATCAAACAGGTAACCAACATATTCGCCAATTATTCCCATCACAATAAACTGAATACTAAACATAAAACTCATAAAAACAATTAATGTAGTATAACCAGAAACAGGTTCTTGTAATATTTTCATTATTATAGAATATACAGTAACAATAGAACCGAGGAATGCTGAAAAAATACCAGTTATAACTCCAAGGCGAAGCGGTAGTTTTGAAAACGATGCAATAGTTGAAAATGAAAAAAACAACAATTTTACAAAAGAATATTTACTTTCTCCTGCGTAACGTTCTGGTGCGTTGTAATGTAAAACTGCTTTTTTAAAACCAATAATTTGAATATAACCTCTCAAAAAACGATTTCTTTCTCTAAAGTTGGTTTTTAATAGCTTTGCTATTTTGTTTGATATTAAAAAAAAATCAGATGCGTTTGGTTCAAAATTACCTTTTGTTATTTTGTTGAGAATAAAATAAAACAGTTTTGAGGCTAAATTATTAATTAAACCACCATCGTTTCGTTTGTCTCGCCTCATATTAATTATTTCATAACCTTCAAGAAATATTTCATACATTTTACTTATAAAGCTTGGAGGATGTTGTAAATCAGCATCCATACAAATTATTGCTTTACCTTTAGAATTATCAATACCAGCAATCATAGCTGCTTCGTGTCCAAAATTAGTTGAAAATGAAATTATTTTAACATTTTTATTTTGTTCCGAAATCTTTTTTAAGATAGAAAAAGAATTGTCCAAACTACCATCATCTACAAAAATTAACTCATAAGATATATGTAGATTTGCAAATATTTTTTTTATTTCTTCATAAAATGCAGTCAAAACTGCCTCTTCGTTGTAAACCGAAATAATTACAGATAATTCAATTTTTATCATTTATTAATTATTATTTGATGATTATTTTTAAATAATTCCAATGTTTTATTATCACTATTTTTTTTCAAAACTTTATAAATCGCATTGTTTTTTTCACGTATCAATAATTCGTCAACATACAAAATTTCTTGTTTCGCCTTTACTACAATAGAAACTGAATTATTAGTATTTTTTATTTTAAAATCCAACTCTACCAAAGACCAATTATCTTTAATTATACCACAATACTCAGGAAGACAAAATAGTTCAATCCATTTATTGTTTTGTGCATCATATTCTAAAACCATAAAACGTAGCCATTTATTTAGTGCATCGTCTAAGTTGTTATACATCCAAATACTTGCGGTGTATTCTTTTTTTGTGTCAAAAGTGTTGGGCGGAAAATCTACAAAAACTTTATTCAACGGTTTTGTTATTTCAAAAGCTCCTGCTCCTCTAAATACAAAATTACTTTTCTTATTGTCAAAATTATTATAATATAAAAAATTAAGAGTATCTGAAACATAAAAGTTTTGTTTTAAAAATAAATTATTTTTCTTTTTTTCAAAATAATTAATTTCCTCTTGAGCTGAATTTTGAAATAATTTTTTGTAACTCAAACTATACAGCGACAAGCTTTTATTTTTATATATCAAATTACTTTTATTTAATATTTTTTGTTCGTATTGCGATAAGTCTTCATTAGAACAAATCAGAAGAAAAGGTTTTTTTGAATTAATATCATTTTTAATTTTTTTATCATAATAATCAGGAGATATTAAAGATATAATATTTTTACTTTCATATATTGAAGTTCTTGATAACATACTATTTACCATTTTCATTCCTGTATAATATGATATTATCATTGATATTTTTGATATTTCTTTCTTACTTGGTATTCCAAAAGTTTCGGAGCCTGTATGATAAAAAGGAAGTGCTATAATAGCTTGATATTTAGATATATCAATATTTGTGATACCTTCTTTTATGTCCTTACTTATGAGTTTTGTATTAAAATAATTTTCCGATTTTTTTATTTCTTGCGAAACGTAGTTGTGATAAACACTGCCCTCTAAAATATACAATAACAATGCAATAATTATTAAAAAATAAGCTAATATTTTTTTATTTGATTTAATTAAACTATTAAAAATATTATTTATAGTAAAAATACTAAAAATACTTATTGCAAAAAAGAAAAACCAAGTAAATCGTCCTGTAGCTCTAAATTGTTTTATAAATGGAAACCAATCTAATAAAAAAGGAAGTTGTCTAAATGGGATTGATAATGCGAAAAGCAATAAGAAGACAGCAGAGATAACAATAATTGATAATGTTTTGTTTGATAATAAATTTTCTCTATCTTTTTTTATAATTTTTATAATTAATTTTATTAAAGAAAAAATTAATACCACAATTGTTGTTAAGCCTACATAGCTCCAAGCTTCCCATTTTAAATTGGGAACTATTGGTGAATATTTTTCTAAGAATAAATATATAGGGTGCGGATAATGTGGTATAAATATATCATCAAGCTCAGCAGCATAACCAAAAAAACCTGAAGGATTTTCTATTCGTGCATCGTGTGTGTCGGTTAAAAATAAAAATAATCGAAATATGATTAAAGGAAATAAAACAATTATTATTGGAAACAAATAATTGCTTATTTTTTTATAATTTGTCTTAAAATTCCAAAAATATTCTATACCAAAATATAAACTTTGAAACATAGTACACATTAAACCAAGATAGGCATGAGTATAAAACCAAAACAGATTATTTAACACAAGTAATAAAAGCCAAATTATTCTTTTTTTTGCTTCAAAATAATTTATAATTAAATATAATGTGAGTGGGATAAAAAAACTATACGAAAGTCCAAAATGACCAGTTAAGCGATAAAGTTGTGGTGCAAGTGCAGTAATTGCAATAGAAGCAAATACTGCAAGCAATGAATTTATTTTAAGTTTTTTTAAAATCAAATAAAGCAGTAAACATGTAAAAAATAATGAAATTATCATAAAAAAATTCATTACTCCTATACTATTTTTTGATAAAAATGGAAATGATTTTACAATAAATGCTAAAAATGGCTGACAATCTGTGAATTGTAAATGCTCGCCATAGGGATAATTCATTCCATTAAAATTTGTAGAAAAATCTCCATTTTTAATAAAATAAGCATAAGTATAATAATTTTTCATCCCATCATCATTATTAGTGAAAAAATAATTGTTAGGATGCAACAAAATTTCCCCATAATAAGCAAATAATAGTATTATAGTAAAAACTATTAAAATAAAAAAACTGGAATATTTTTTTATAAATAATTTCATAAACAAAATTTTAATATAATTTTTTACAATCTTTCAATTGTTTGTTTTTTATAATTTCATTAATTTCTTTAACATCATTTTTAAAACTGTTTCTATTTCCGCAATTGTACATTTCCACAAGTGGGTCGTTGTCAATTATTAGTTTAAAAAGTTCATCAGTTGTAAAAGCTTTTGCCGACTTAGTATAAACATCAATTGTTAAACTAAGATATGCTACATTTTCTCCAATACCTATATTGTCAAGCAAATAACCATTTTCCAGTTCTGTTGGATAAGCTAATTTTCCTTGATATGTTAAATCGCCTGGTCCAGAATAAGAAACAATTCTATTTTTTTCATCGTTCAGTTTTACGGGTACATTTTTAGAATAATCTTTCTTCGTTTTGTAAACAATAGTTGGTGGTCCTGGTTTGTAATCGGGAGTATAACTATTTTTTTTACTTGTTAAACATGCTGAAAATAAAAATGTTACAATCAGTAAAGCAATAATTTTGTTCATAGTAATTAAAATTTAGTTAGAAAATTGGTTTATATCAAATTTGGCTACCCACGTAAAGTTGAACAGACTGATTTTTAACCATTTTTCGGGTCAAGCGTCCACGTTTTACACGAATTTTGTCCTCAAATTTTAAGTAAGTATCCATACAAATGTTTTTACACATTTGCATTTTATTAATCTATTGGTTTATAATCACATATTGTATCATTGAACCATTGAATAATTGTATCATTTCTTAGTTAGCTACTTAATTTATCATATTTAAAAAAGTTTGCTCTGTTATAATAGGAATTTTCAGTTTTGTAGCTTTATTAATTTTACTTGCACCAGCTTTTTCGCCAGCCACAATATAATCTGTTTTTGAAGAAACCGACTTGCGTTTTTTTCCTCCAAACTCTTCAACCATAGCCTCTAATTCTTTTCTACGTGCCGAAGTTCCAAAATTTCCTGTGATAAGAAATGTTTTTCCTCCAAGTACATTTGAACTTATAACAGCTTCGCTACTAAATTGTAAGCCATAAGTTTGCATTTTTTTAATTAATTCAATATTTTCTGCCTCCGCAAAATAATCTACAATCGCTTGAGCTATTTTATCGCCTATTTCGTCAACAGCTGTTAATTCTTCAAATTTTGCCTCAATAAGCATTTCTATTGTATTGAAATGTTTTATTAGTATTTTTGAAATTGTTTCGCCAACATATTTAATACCAAGTGAATATAAAACTTTTTGAAAAGGTACTTTTTGGGTATCCTTGATACTTGAAATTAAATTATTTGCTGATTTTTCTGCAAATCTATCAAGTTTTAACAAGTCACAGTGTTTTAATTCGTATAAATCAGTAAAATTTTCAATTAAATTATTATTATATAACAATTCAACTGTTGCACTACCGCCTCCAATATTCATGGCTTTTTTGCTGAAAAAATGTTCGAATTTTCCTTTTATTTGTGGAGGACAATTATTAATATTAGGACAATAATGTGCCGCTTCGTTCTCTGATTTTGTGAGTTTTGCACCACATTCAGGGCAATTTTTTGCAAATTTAATTTTTGTAAATTCTTCTGTTCTTTTACTTGTTTCAATACCAACAATTTTAGGTATTATTTCACCACCTTTTTCCACATAAACAAAATCGTTGTTATACAAATCCAAATTATTAATAAAATCGGAGTTGTGAAGCGACGCACGTTTTACAACAGTACCAGCCAAATTGACAGGTTTTAAATTAGCCACTGGAGTAATAGCACCAGTTCTGCCCACCTGATAATCTATTGATAATAATTGACTTAAAGTTCGTTCTGCTTTAAATTTATAAGAAATTGCCCAGCGTGGAGCTTTTGAGGTTTCGCCCAGTTCGTTTTGCAATTCAATAGAATCTACTTTAATTACAATTCCATCAATATCATAAGGTAAGCTCTCTCGTTTGCTGTCCCATGATTTTATATATTCTATTACCTCCGAAATATTTTTTGCTCTTTTGGTGTGTTCCGATATTTTAAAACCCCATTTTTTACATTCTTGCAAATTTTCGTAATGCGAATTTCTATGTAAATCGTTGCTAACAAAATAATATAAATAGCAGTCCAATTTTCTTTTCGACAATTTATAAGAATTTAGCAATTTTAAAGAACCCGAAGCCGCATTTCTTGGATTTGCAAACACATTTTTACCCTCCTGTTCTCTCGTTTTATTTAACGAATCAAATGATTTGTGTGGCATAAAAATTTCACCTCTAATTTCAAATTCTTTTGGAAAATTATTGCCATGTAAAATAAGCGGAATACTTTTAATTGTTCTAACATTATTACTAACATCGTCGCCCTCGCTACCATCGCCTCTTGTTACTGCTTGAGAAAATTTTCCATCAATATATTTTAGGCTAATTGAAGCTCCATCAAATTTTAGTTCACAAACATATTCAAAATTGTTACCAATTAGTTTTTTAATTTTTTTATCAAAATCTTCAAGTTCTTCCTTATTGTATGTATTGCCAAGCGAAAGCATTGGAAACGAGTGTTTAAGTTGTTTAAAATAGATGTTCCTGTCATCACCAACTCTCATTGTTGGCGAATTATCATCTTTAAAGTCTGGAAATTTATTTTCTAAACTCAAAAGCTCTTTCAATTTCATATCGTATTCATAATCAGTGATTAAAGAATTTGAAAGTACATAGTATTGATAGTTATGGTTTCTTAATTCAGTTCTAAGTGAATTAATTTTTTTTATGGCATTTTCTTTGTTAATCATTTTATGATATATTTTTTAGTTTTTAATTAGTCGTTTTTTCATTTTTAATCAATTATATATAGAATTTATATAAATACTTGAAATTGTAGCAAATATAAGGTTTTTTCATTCTAAAAGTTAAATAAAAATATTCAAAATTATAATTTTTTTAATAAAAAGATAAAAAAATTTTATTATTTAAAAAAAAGTTTCTATTTTCGTTTTTAAATATAGTATAAAATAAAGGTGCAAAAAAGCTTGAAAGAAATTTTCATTAAGTAAAAACGAAACAAAAAGTAACATTAAAATCCACTTTTTATTTTTCTTATAATAATTAAAAAATTTGCAAATAGTGAGCTATTTAATGACTTTTTTAAAATTTTTTAAAGAGCAAAATAATCAAGTAGAGTGGGGTTAGTTATTTTTTCTTTTTCACTAAGTAAGGCAAAAAATATTTGCATATTATTTGGTATTTTTCATAAATGCAAATTACTGAGTTCTTTTGATTATTTTAAAATCCTCATTTACAATAAGTAAACTGCGGTTTTTAAAAAATATAAATGCCTTGTACTTTACACTTATGAAAAACGCCTATTATTTATATTTCAATCTTTTTAAACGAAACAGAATACAAAAATATACTTTTAAAAGTGACGTTTATATACAGTTAGTTACTTATTAGCTCACATTAAAAAATACTTAAATGCTCACTAACAAACACCATAAAATAAATGGATAATAAAAAAAACACCTACAATGGTCTTGCTTTAGTTTTATTTGAAAAAATGCAACAAGACAACATCGAGTACATTTATCGTGGTGAATTTAATACTGGAATAACCGACAGTATATTAAATCTTGCGGAAACCAATTTAGATAATTCCAAAGATGGAAAAAAAACAAGAAAAAGAGTATATTTTATTCTTGTTGAGGGCTTACAAAATATTACACGCCACCAAGAGGAGGTTGAAAATACAGACGATATTCCTGGTTTACTGATTATTCAACGTAAGAGTTACGACTATGTAATTACAACGGGAAACCTAATTAAGTCAGAAAGTGTTGAGCATTTAAAAGGTTTATTAGAAAAAATTAATAGTTTGGATAAAAAGGAGTTAAAGGAATATTACAGAACTATTTTAAGCTCTCGTACTTTCTCAGCAAAAGGGGGGGCTGGCTTAGGTTTAATTGAAATAGCAAGAAAATCTGGAAATAAATTAAATTTTGGATTTGAGAAACTAAATGAAACATTTTCTTTTTTCTATTTGCAAACACGAATAAATGTTGTTAAAAATAATGACCAATTAACTACAGATGAAATTTCGATAAAAAATACAAATACTTTACATCGTACCTTAGAGGATAATAAAATTCTTTTGAATTTTTCTGGAATTTTTAATCAAGATAAATTAATTAGCCTTTTGTCAATAATTGATGGTCATATAAGGCAAAAGAAAGTAGCAATGCGTAATAAAGTGTACAACATAATGATAGAGCTACTTCAAAATATTGCTCGCCATGCAGATGATTATGTCAAGAATACTGTTGATGGACATTATGGAATTTTCTTTGTTTCGGAACATAATAGTGGGTTTACTTTTACAGCTGGTAATTATATAAAGAAAGATAAAGCAGAGATGTTAAAAGCAAAAATTGATTCTGTTAATAACCTAACTCAAACAGAATTAAGTAAATTACACTTCCAAACTATGTTAAGCTATAAAGAAGAACGTATAGATTATATTGGTTTAGGAATAACAGATATGAGAATAAAAAGTAAAAATCCGTTTGTATATGATTTTTATCCAGTTGATGATGAATTTGATTTTTATTCTCTACAAGTTACAATTACTAAACGTCCTCCAAAAATGAAAAAATTTGAAATTGAACCAACAGAGGACACACCTTATGTATTATTGGCAGAAGAAAAACCTGTTTTCTTAATAAAAGGAATGTCCTATCCCGAAAATTCACTTGAATTTTATAAACCAGTACTTGAATGGTTGATGAAATATTCAAAAAACCCAAAATCACTAACCGCTTTTGAAGTTAGATTAAAATATTACAACACATCAACTACAAAAGAGTTTATTAAATTATTGAACATTATAGAAGAGATATCCAAAAAAAGCGCTGTAACAATAAAATGGTATTACGACATAGAGGATGAAGACGCTTTTGCATTAGCTGCACAATTTTCAAAATTAATCAATTTAGATTTTCAAATTATACCGTTTGAAGTTAATTATTTTGACGACAATATTTTATGAAAGCAATAATATTTTCAGCAGGATATGGTACACGTTTGCAACCTTGGACAAACAATAAACCAAAAGCTCTTGTGGAATATAAAAATATTCCTCTTTTGCAACATGTAATTTTAAAATTAAAAAAACATAATTTTAATGATATTATTATAAATATACATCATTTTGCAAATCAGATTGAAGAGTTTATAAAACAAAATAATAGTTTTGGAATTAATATTACATTTTCGGACGAACTAGATTTATTACTTGATACAGGTGGAGGTTTAAAAAAAACAGCACATTTTTTTAACGATAACAAAGCATTTCTTGCTTATAATGTGGATATTATCTCAGATATTGACTTAAATAAATTTTATGATTATCATATAAATAATAAAGTATTAGTTACATTGGCGGTTCAAAATAGAAAAACATCAAGACAACTTTTGTTTGATGCCGAAAAAAACTTATGTCAATGGAAAAATATTATTACAGGCGAAATTAAACAAGCCCGTAGAGCTATAGGAAATTTAGAACCTTATGCTTTCAGTGGTTTACATATAATTAACCCTGATATTTTTGAAAAAATAAAAGAAGACGGAGTTTTTTCAATAATAGATTTGTATTTACGGCTCTCCAAAAACGAAAATATAATTTATTATAATCATAATAATAGTTCTTGGAAAGATTTGGGACGTAAAGAAAACTTCAATTCTTAATTCCAGAAAGTTCAATTGTGTTAATTTCTATATTTAGCAAACTTGCAATATCTTCTCCTGATTCTTTTATATCAACATCGTTGTAATACCAATTAAAAACAACATCTTGTCCTACAATATTTAAGTTTGTTAAAGAATTGATTATCTGAAAAATCCACATCTGAGAGCTGGTGTTGTAATAACGCATCGAAAAATTAACTATGGTTTTTTCTTGTGGATTTTTAATATATTTTTCAATCCATAACTGAATAGAAGAATAAAATTGTTCCGTATTTTCTATCAAAGAATTACCTTTAATTTCAATTAATCCTTCTGTGCTTAGATTGACAAAAGGAGTTCTGCTTGTTTTTTCTATAATTAAATTTTCCATTTTGATTTCTTTTTTTATCTTTGCAATTAATTAATAATTACAAAAATACTAAAATAATATATAATTATGAAAAAAGTAAATATGTTTTTTATCAGTTTATTAATGGTGTTTTTTTTTAACACTATTATAGTTGCTCAAAATGTGGATTTTACAAAAAAGAATAATTTTTTTGTAAATGCAGAAATGGGAGCAACAGTGAGGAGAATAAATAATATTAATTATTTTTCTACCTACACAATGCCGAGTTTTAATTTTGTGGTAACACCAAAATTGAGTGTAAACACTGGTTTGTTATTTGTAAATTATCAATTAGATGCACCAATTTTTCAAAAACAGGATTTTTCAAAAACTAATCATACATATTTTAAAAACTATTTATATACACAGGTAAATTATCAAGTAAACCAAAAGCTTGTTTTGAGAAGCAGTATAATGTATGAAATGAATAATTTGAACTTTGGAGCAAACCAACAAAACAAAAATATTTTACCAAAAAATTACACAATAGGTGCTGAATATAAAATTAATGACTATCTGCATATTGGTGTTCAATTTAAACATCAAGAAAACACACCTTTTAATATGTATAATAATTCTGGATTTTTAAATTAATATATTTTGGCATTTTTCACAAATGTAAAGTTTAAGGCATATTAAAACAAATAATACTTATTGATGAATTTATTCGACTAGCCTAGGAAAAGTGAAAAAAAAGTTTTAGCGAAGGAATAGCGAAGAAACAACGAAATAAGTATAAAGTATGTACATATTTA
>JAOZTW010000103.1 GCA_029938985.1 Bacteroidales bacterium
TTATATTTATTGAATTGGTAAAAATAAAAATAACATCGCTTAAATTGGTTAATTTTTTATTTTAATATGCCTAAATAAACGACACTTTTTAAGGTCAATTTTTGTATTCTGCTTTGTTATAAAAGATTACCATATAAGCAATATGCAATTTTTTGGCGTTATTCAAGAGTATTAATTTCTTCGTTGTATTTGAAGTATTAAAATGCTCATTTACAAAATAAAACTATAATTCTAATATTTCAAAAAAGCCTTGAGCTTAACAAATTTTTTATGTCTTAGCTAATACAAAAATTGACTCTTAAAAAGTGTCGTTTATATATGTTTAGTGAAAAAGAAAAAATAACTAACCCCCATTCTATTTGTTTATTTTGTCCTTTTAAAAATTTTAAAAATATCATTAAATAGTTCGCTATTTGTAGATTTGTTAAAATAATAGAAGAACAAAAAAACGTCGTATTCTATAGTTACTTATTATTTCATTTTCACTTATCTACTTAATTTTGCAAAGATAAATTATTATTTTGAAAATTTTATTTTAACAAGAAAAATAATAACAACTTTTAGCTAAAAATAATTAACGATTTAAAGTTGTATGTTTTTGAGCTACTTATTATTTCATTTTCAGTAATACTTTTAAATTAGGCATATTATAATCAATAAAAAAACTTTCACAAAAAAATATTGTGAAAGTTCTAATATGTTCAAAATTCAAGTTTAATTACATTAAGGTACTCATAGAAAGCCTAAACTTTGTGTTATACAGAATTATTAAAACACTCATTTACAGTAGCAAACTCAAATTTGAAGTATTTTAAAAACCTTGATTTTTGAGTTTTTTAGGAGAACCCATTATTATTAGGCGTTTTAAGCCATCATTGTTTTTATATCTTCTTCTACTGTGTTTATTCCGTTGATACCAAAAGTTTCAACAAGTACTTTTGCTACGTTTGGTGATAAAAATGCTGGTAGTGTTGGTCCAAGTTTTATATTTTTCACTCCAAGATGTAGTAGTGCTAATAAAACAATTACAGCTTTTTGTTCGTACCATGCAATATTAAATGCAATTGGTAGGTCGTTAATATCATCAAGTTCAAAAACTTCTTTTAGTTTAAGTGCAATTACTGCAAGTGAGTATGAATCATTACATTGCCCCGCATCTAACACACGTGGCACTCCACCAATATCTCCCAAATTAAGTTTATTGTAACGATATTTTGCACAACCAGCTGTGAGAATTACAGTGTCTTTAGGTAGGTTTTCTGCAAAATCAGTATAGTAATTACGACTTTTCATGCGACCATCGCAACCTGCCATAACAAAGAATTTTTTAATAGCACCAGTTTTTACCGCTTCTACAACAGTTCCAGCTAATTCCATTACTTGATTGTGAGCAAATCCTCCAATTATTTCTCCTGTTTCAATTTCGGTAGGAGCTTTACATTTTTTGGCAAGTTCAATTATTTCGGAAAAATCTTTTTCTTCGCCATTTTTTCCTTCTGAAATATGTTTCCAACCATCAAAACCAGTATTTCCAGTTGTAAAAACTTTGTCATTATATGTAGCATTCTTTTTAGGAGGCACTATACAATTGGTTGTAAATAAGATTGGACCATTAAATGTTTCAAAGTCTGTTTTTTGCGACCACCACGCACCACCATAGTTACCTACAAGATGTTTGTACTTTTTCAATTCAGGATAATAATGTGCAGGTAACATTTCGCTATGTGTGTATATATCAACACCAGAACCTTCTGTTTGTTTTAAAAGTTCTTCAATATCTTTTAAGTCATGTCCAGAAATCAAAATCCCAGGATTTTTTTGGACACCAATATTTACTTTTGTTATTTCAGGATGTCCATAAGTTTCAGTATTTGCTTTGTCGAGAAGAGCCATAACTTCAACACCAAATTTTCCTGTTTCCAAAACTAAAGCGATATTTTCTTCTAATGTTAAGTTGTCGTTTGTTAATGAAACAAGTGCTTTTTCTGTAAATTCAAAAATATTTTGTTGTTCAAAACCAAGCACATTAGCATGGTCTGCATAAGCAGCTAAACCTTTTAAACCATACAAAACCAAAGCTCTAAGCGAACGAATATCTTCATTTTTAGCATCAATTTTACCACCAATACTTTGAGATTTAACTTCAAAATCTTTTTCATCTCCATCCCATGTAGCATATTCTGGTAAGTTTTCGAGAACAACGCCTTTTTCTGCAAGTTTTGCTTCAATATCTTTTCGGTATTCTAAAATAGCTTTAGATTGTTTTACCGAAGTTTCTACTGTAAAATTTGCATTAGTAATTGTGGTAAACAAAACATGGTTTACAAATTTATATATGCCGTTTGTAACTATTTTATTTTCTCGAGCTTTTTGAGTATAAATAGACAATCCCTTTAATAAATAAACAGAAAGGTCTTGAATATTAATAACTTCGGGAGTTATACCACAAACTCCTTTTGCAGAAGTACAAGCAATTCCTTTTGCGGCTTCTTGGCACTGATAACAATACATTTTCATTTTTTTGTCTTTTATTCTATTAATATAAATAATTTTTTAATTTTGTAAAAATATTTTTAATTTTTAAATAATAATGTAACTATTGTTACATTTATATAAATAACAAAAAAATTGATGTTTTTCCAGAATAAAGAATATAGTCTTTCGAGTTGCAATCTGTTTAAAAAAATGACAGATGCAGAGATTAAATTGTTATTTGATAACTTGCATTATCAAATTAAAACCTTTGAAAAAGAACAGTATATAGCATATAGAAATAATAAATGTGTTGATTTATTAATTTTATTAAGCGGTAAAGTGAGTGCAGTTATTTCAAATTTTGATGAAAAAAAAATTAAAGTTGCAGAAATTGATGCTATTAATAATTTGGCTTCTGCATTTTTATTTGGAGAAAAAAAATTATTTCCTGTCAATATTATTGCAAAAACAGAGGTAATAGTTCTTAAAATTCCTACAGAATCTGTTCTAAAAATGTTTTCAAAAAGTTCAAAATTTACTTTAAATTTTTTAGACGAAGTTTCCAACAGAGCACAATACCTTATGGAGAAACTAAAATTTTTGTCATTTCAAACATTAGAGAAAAAATTAGCTTTTTATTTATTGAAAAAATCAAATGAACAAAAATCTGATGTAGTAAAAATAAAGCAAACACAACAAGAATTATCCGAATTATTTGGAGTAGCAAGAGAATCGTTATCTCGCTCTATAAAACAATTTGTAGATAATAATTATATAAAAACAGAAAAAAAGAAACTAATTTTGTTAGATAAAAAAGCTATAAAAGCTTTGTTATAATGAATTAGGAATTAAGAATTAAGAATTAAGAATTGGTTTACACCTTAAGTACACATACAACAGTTCTTACACATTTATATTTCTTTAATCTATTGGTTTATAATCACATAATTGTATCATTTAACCATTGCATAATTGTATCATTCCTTAAGTATATTAAAATATAAAATGAAAAACAACATAGAATTAATGTCTCCTGTTGGAAGTTACGAAACACTTTCGGCTGCTATTCAAGCTGGAGCAAACTCAATATATTTTGGAGTAGAAGAATTAAACATGCGTTCAAAATCTACTAATAATTTTAGTACTAATGATATTGGCAAAATTGTTGAAATATGTAAAAACCAGAATGTTAGAGCTTATCTTGCACTAAATACTATTATTTATGACAAAGATATTGAACTTATGAAAAAGTTGGTAAACACTGCTAAAGAGCAAAATATTGCAGCAATAATTGCATCGGATATTGCAGTTATGTCCTACGCCTATAGTATAGGTGTGGAAATACATGCTTCCACTCAATTGAACATTTGTAATATTGAAGCTGTAAGATTTTTTGCACAATTTACAGATGTTATGGTTTTGGCAAGAGAACTAAATTTAACTCAGGTAAAATATATTACTGAAACTATTAAAAAAGAACAAATTAAAGGACCTAATGGAAAACTTGTTGAAATAGAGATTTTTATACATGGTGCTTTATGTATGGCGGTTTCAGGAAAATGTTATCTTAGTTTGCATGAACAAAATTTTTCGGCAAATAGAGGTGCTTGTTTGCAAACATGTAGAAAAGCATATACCGTTACAGAACAGGAAAGTGGTTATCAGCTTGAAGTTGATAATGAATATATTATGTCGCCCAAAGATTTATGTACTATTGCATTTATTGACAAAGTACTTGACTCTGGCGTAAGTGTTCTTAAAATTGAAGGACGTGCCAGACCGCCCGAATATGTAAAAACGGTAACAACTGCATACCGTGAAGCAATTAAGGCTTATAGTACTAACACTTTTTCGGAAGAGAAAGCAAAAAATTGGCATAAAAAATTGAAAACTGTTTTTAATAGAGGTTTTTGGGACGGATATTTTCTTGGTCAAAAATTTGGAGAATGGAACGATTCTTATGGTTCTAAGGCAGAAAAAAAGAAGTTTTATATTGCTAAATGTACAAATTATTTTAGTAAAATATCGGTTGGAGAATTTTTGGTACAAGCAGGAAAACTTACTATTGGCGATGAAATTCTTGTTATTGGACCAACCACAGGAGTTGTGGAAACAAAAATTACTGAAATAAGAAAAGATTTAGGCAAGGTTGAAAATGTAGATAAAGGCGATTTAATTTCAATAGCAATGCCTGAAAAAGTTAGACGAGCAGATAAACTATATAAACTGATTTACAGCAAAAAGTGTTAATATAATTTTAATATTCAATATACAATACTTAACTCTTTTATATTGAAATCTTTAATAAAATTTAGAAATGTCAAAATATTCGTATATAATCCCCGCTTTTAATGAGCAAGAAAATATAGTTACAATTTATGAACGCCTCATGGTTTTGGCTAAAAAAAATAAAAATTGTGATTATGAAATAATTTTTGTGAACGACGGTAGTTATGACAATTCATTAAAAATATTAGAAGAGCTTGCTAAGGCTAATAAAAACCTGAAATACATTAATTTAAGTAGAAATTTTGGACATCAAGCGGCCCTATGGGCAGGTCTGCTACATGCCTCTGGTGATGCAATTATTTCGCTTGATTGTGATTTGCAAGATCCTCCAGAACTTATTGAAGAAATGATTATTAAATGGCAAGAAGGTTACGATGTTGTTTATGCAAGAAGGTTAAATTACAGAGGTGATAATTTTTTTAAAAAAATTGCGTCTAAAGTATATTATTCTCTTTTGGATAAAATAACAAATATTTCAATACCTCAAAATGTTGGAGATTTTAGACTTATAGATAAAAAAGTACTGAAAGCTTTGTCTAAAATGAAAGAGCGTTCCAAATATATAAGGGGTATGGTGGCATGGACAGGTTTTAAAAGTACATTTGTTGACTATCATAGACCTGATAGAGAAAAAGGAATTTCGAAATATACTTTTAGAAAACTTGCTGGCTTGGCTATAAGTGGAATGATGAATTTTTCTCAAATCCCACTTAAACTTGGTTTGTACATGGGAATTATTAGTATTATTACTGGTTTTATTTTATTATCGTATCAAATATTTGATAGCGTTTTAAATAATGCGTATTATCATCTATATAAGTGGCTTGTGGTAGTAATTTTTATTTTTATCGGATTTCTTTTTATGCTAATATGGATACTTGGAGAGTATATTGCTCGCATTTACGATGAAATTAGAGCAAGACCACTTTTTGTGGCAGAAGATAAAGTTAACTTTGATTAGGCAAACCATTAATTATTAATTATGAATTGTCTTAAATATAAAAAAAATGTTAGAAATAATAATTATAATATCTATAATATCTGTTTTTGGAGCTATATTAAAAATTATTCAAAATAGTAAAAAACAGAAAGAAAGGAAAAAAATGATTGAAAAGTTTGAAAAAGAATATCCACCAAAAGGATAATTTTTTTAGAAAAAAACCAAAACTATATATAATATGTACAATAAATATTCAATAATAACTATATTATTTATTTTTTCACTAAATATCAATGTTGTTTTTTCTCAATATGAAGTGTTGCAAGATAGTGTTTATAAGGATAATATATATACTCTTATGTTACACCCAGCGGGAAGTCCGCTTTCGTATCCAATAATTAATTTAAAAAGTAATGAGGTAATTAAACTTTCGTTTGATGACTTGAATATTGACAATGAAATAACAGATTATCAATATACTATAATACATTGTAATTCCGATTGGACACAATCTGATTTGTTTTTCTATGATTATATTGATGGATTTATTGAAAATGATATTGAAGAGTACGACCAATCGTTCAATACGTTTTGTAATTATATTCATTTTAGCACTACTTTTCCTAATAATGATTTAGAATTTCTAACTACTGGAAACTACATTGTTAGAGTTTACAAGGGATACGATATTGATAATATTGTTCTTCAAGCTCGTTTTGTAATTGTTGACCAACAAATTGATATTGAAGCTTATGTAAAAACTCCTACAAAAACACATTTAAAAACTACATCACAGGAAGTAGATTTTTCTTTATTGACAAAAAATTTTAATATTTCAAATCCGCTTCGAGATATAAAAGTTACTATAACTCAGAATAATAGATGGGATAATGCTATTTATGATTTAAAACCTCGCTTTATTCAAAACAATAAATTAAGTTTTGATTATGATTTAGAAAATGTATTTTTTGGGGGTAATGAATTTAGACATTTTGATGCAAAAGATGTTAGATTTGCGGCAGAACGAACATTGTATATTGATTATGAAGCTCCTTATTATCATTTTTATTTAGTTCCTGATGAAATAATTTCACAAAGAATATATACTTTTAATCATGATATAAATGGAAAAAGATTTATTAAAAATGATAGAGGTTTTGACTCACAGAATGAATCAGATTATATTTGGGTTCACTTTACGTTAAAGTCTGAATTTCAATTTCCTACTGGCGATATTTATGTTTTTGGAGGGCTGACAAACTGGGCTTGTACAGAGAAAGCAAAAATGGTTTATAATAAAGAAAAACAACAATATGAAGGTAAAATGTTTTTAAAACAAGGATATTACAATTATCAATATGCAATTTTAGATTCTTATACAAATGAAATACAAACTATAAAATTAGAAAATTCGTATTTTGCCACAGAAAACGACTACATTATATATATTTATTATAGAGAACAAAATTTATATTACGACAAAATAATTGGTTATAAAATAATTAACTCTTTTAAATAATTATTTGCCAAACTTTGTGTGAGTAGCTAATTTTGGCGTTTTTTAAACATTCACAATTTTACTCAAAATAATGTTGCTTATTGCTATTTTTCCAACCAGCCCACGATTCTACATCTGTAAAATAAATTACAACATCTGCCCATGACTCAACATCTGTAAAATAAACAGTTTTATCTGCCCATGATTCTACATCAGTAAAATACCAAAGTCCCTTATTGCCAGTAGCCCACGACTCAACTGTTTGTTTACAAACCACTAAATCGGCCCATGACTCAACATCGGTTACATAAACTGTTACATCAGCCCAAGATTCTACATCAGTAACGTAAATTGACTGAGCAACAGCATTGTTAACTGTAAAACACAATAAACTTAAAAGCAGAATTAAAAATATATTTTTTTTCATAATTTACAGATATTTTAAAGTATATTTTTTTATTTTTTTACAATATATCCTTCTTTTTTTAAAATTTCAGTAATTCGTTTTCTAAAATCTCCTTGAATAATTATCTCGCCATCTTTTACAGAACCCCCTACTCCACATTTTGTTTTAAGATGCTTACCAAGAGTTTTCAAATCAGCCTCAGTTCCCACAAAATTTGAAATTAATGTTACCATCTTGCCTTTTCGTTTTTTTTTGTCAAGTGTTATTTTCAACTTTTGAAATTGTGTATCTAAAGTTTCTTGTTCATTATCGTCATCAGATTGATATTCAAAATCTTGCTTTGTAGAATAAACCACACCAAGTCTTGCTTTCCAATCGTTATTATTTTTTGCCATTTTATAAACTATATTATAAATTAGTTAAATAAAAAGCTTGATAACAATAATATTATCAAGCTAATAAGAATTTATTTTGAAATCAATATTATTGTTTTATCAATTTCATTATTATTCATAAGTTTGTATAAAATTTACTTTGTCTTCTCTACAAATTTACAAAATTAATTTCAAAAAGTCAAATTTTTACAATTAATTATTAAAAAATAAAAATTTTAATCAAATGTAAAAAAAACATTCAATGTTATCTTCCTGATAAATTTTTAGGAATTCTACCATTTTTAATACTTTCGGAACGAAGCGTTCTACCAACAATTCTTTCAACCATTCTTCCTGTTTCTAATATTTTATCTATATCAAGATTTGTTTCAATACCCATTTCATCCATCATCACCACCATATCTTCGGTAGAGACAAGTCCCACAATATTAGGGTCTTTGTAATAATAAGAACCTGTTCCACTTACGGGTACTCCACTAACAAAATTTGCTGGTTGTCCACCAATTCCACCAAGTGTTGATTCAAAATTAGTCATTCCTGCTTGTAGTGCTGCCAACACATTTGCCAAACCCCAACCACGAGTTGTATGAAAATGAACTATGTGTTTATCAGGAGTTTTAAATTTATCGAGAAGCATAGAAAAATATTTAAAAACTCTATCGGGCGAGGCTGAGCCATCGTGGTCTGCATGTTCAACATCGCTGGCACCAATATCTAACCATCTTTGAGCAAATTCAATAGCTTTTGACATTTCAGTAGGACCTTCAATAGGACATCCCCAAATAGTACTAACTGTACCATTTACTTTTATACCCACATCGTTCGCTTTTTTAATCCATTCTTCCGACATTTTCCAATAGTCTTCCAACGATAACCCACTATTTTTGCGGTGATGTGATTCGCTTGTTGAAACCATAAGTAAAATTCTATCTGGTCCCCACCCTTCTTTTTTGGCTTGAATTGCTCGTTCAATAGCACGTTCTCTGATAGTTACACAAGTCAACGAAACATCGCCTAACATATCTTTTACCTTTTTGCTTTTATAAATAGCCTTCATTAAATCGTCGGAGTCACTAAATTGTGGCATTCCTCTTGGATTACCAAAATTTGTTACTTCAATGTGCTTTAAACCACTTAAAATAAGTTGTTCGGCTACCCATAATTTTGCTTCTGTGGGAATAAATTTTTCTTCATGCTGAAAACCGTCTCTTACGGTTATATCTCCAATTGTTACTTTTTTTGGATAATTCATAGTTTACTTTTTAATTTTAAACTGTATATAAATATAGTATTATCATCTTTAAAATCTAAAATTTCATTTCAGGAATTTCTCCTTCAATAATAAGGTCTGCTTCTGTTGCTTTTTTCACGTCTTCTACGCTTACTCCTGGAGCTACTTCCAAAAGTTTAAAACCTTTTTCAGTAAGTTCGAGAACAGCAAGGTCTGTTACAACTTTTTTAATACAGTTTACTCCTGTTAGCGGTAAAGTGCAATCTTTTAATATTTTAGAATTTCCTTTTCTGTCGGTGTGTCTCATTGCCACAACAATATTTTCGGCACTTGCTACCAAGTCCATTGCTCCTCCCATTCCTTTTATCAATTTTTTTGGGATTTTCCAACTTGCAATATCTCCTTTTTGCGAAACCTCAAAAGCTCCAAGTATAGTCATGTTTACGTGTCCACCACGTATCATAGCAAAACTTGTAGCTGAATCAAAAAACGAAGCTCCTTTTGCATAAGTAACAGTTTGTTTACCAGCATTTATAAGGTCTGCATCTATATTTTCTTCAGTAGGAAAAGGTCCTATTCCAAGCAATCCATTTTCCGATTGTAAAATTACTTCTATACCTTCGGGAACGTAGTTTGCCACAAGTGTAGGTATTCCTATTCCCAAGTTTACGTAATAGCCGTCCTCTAATTCTTGTGCTATTCGTTTTGCAATTTGATTTTTATCTAATGCCATTATATTTAAGTTTTTAGTTTTTAGTCTTTAGTTTTTTATTATAATTTTGCATAACTAAAAACTTATTTTGTTATAGTTCTTTGTTCAATTCGTTTTTCGTAGTTTGTGCCTTTAAAAATTCGTTGCACAAAAATACCAGCTGTGTGAATTTGATTTGGGTCAAGTTCTCCTGCGGGAACAAGTTCTTCAACTTCTGCAATAGTAATTTTTCCTGCCATTGCCATCATATTATTAAAATTATTGGCAGTGTGTTTAAAAATTAAATTTCCATGAGTATCTCCTTTCCAAGCTTTTACAAGTGCAAAATCTGCTTTTAACCATTTTTCCAACAAGTGCATTTTTCCATCAAATTCTCTTACTTCCTTACCTTCGGCAACCTCAGTACCGTAACCTGCTGGTACAAAAAACGCTGGAATACCTGCACCACCTGCTCTAATTCGCTCTGCAAGTGTTCCTTGTGGTATCAAATCTACTTCCAATTCGCCACTCAACATTTGACGTTCAAATTCCTTATTTTCTCCTACATAAGACGAAAGCATTTTCTTAACTTGATGTTTTTTAAGTAGTAAGCCCAAGCCAAAGTCATCAACTCCAGCATTATTAGAAATACATGTAAGTCCAACAATATCTGTTTTTACCAGAGCATTTATACTATTTTCTGGTATTCCACAAAGACCAAAACCGCCTACCATTAAGGTCATATTATTTTCTACTCCTTTTAATGCCTCTTCAGCATTTTTATATACTTTATTCATATTTTTTTATTTTTATTATGAGAAAAGAAAAAATAACTAAGCACAACAAGCTACTTGTTTATTTTGTCATTTTCATTATGAATTTTATATTTATTTTTATATAAACTGTCGGCATGGCTTTAAGCCACACCTACAGTAATTTATTGTCCAACTTTAAACGGGTAGCCTAATTTTAATTAGAACCAAATAGTTTATTCTTTCTTATTATAAAAAAGTTTTTTCAACTTTTCTGTTTCGTAGTATTCAACAGGGTTTGTTCATAAAAAATAAAATCAGAATATAAAAGGCTTAATTTCAAATCATTATAATTGACGATGTTTAGCTGAAAAGTCGGGAAAACTTTTTACCATAACATTAAAGCATTGATTAATTGCCT
>JAOZTW010000680.1 GCA_029938985.1 Bacteroidales bacterium
ATTAATATGTTGATTTTTAATATATTATCTTTTTGTAGTAAAATTACAACTGTTTTATAATTATATTATTATGAAAGCAAAAACTTTAGTTAACTACTTATTAATTTACAATAAAAATCATGATTCCATTTTCACCACCACGTATTGATAATGAAATAATTAACGAAGTTGTTGATACCCTAAAGTCAGGCTGGATTACTACTGGACCTAAAACAAAATTGTTTGAAAAAAAAATTAGTGAATTTTGTGGCAATAAAAATACTCTTTGTGTAAGTTCTGCAACTGCTGGTCTGGAGTTGGTGCTACGTTGGTTTGGCGTGGGCAAAGGCGACGAAGTAATTTTGCCAGTATATACCTATGCAGCAACAGCAAACGTAGTTGTTCATTGTGGAGCAAAGCCAATTTTTGTTGATATTAATTCTCATGATTTTAACATTTCAATAAAAGAAATTAAGAAACATATCAATAAAAATACAAAAGTAATTATGCCAGTTGATTTTGCAGGTTTACCTTGTGATTACAACGAAATTAACCAACTTGTAGAATGTAAAGAAATAGTAAACACCTTTGTTGCCAAAACGGAAATCCAAAAACAATTAGGACGCATTTTAATTCTATCTGATGCCGCACATTCTATTGGTGCTGAGTACTTTGGTAAACGAACAGGTAGTTTAACTGATATTACAGTTTTTTCTTTTCATGCAGTAAAAAATCTTACAACAGCAGAGGGTGGTGCAATAGCTTTTAATTTATCTAACAACTTTGATAATGAAGCTATTTATAAATATTTTTCTGTTTTTTCATTACATGGTCAAAACAAAGATGCGCTTTCAAAAACCAAAAAAGGAAGTTGGGAGTATGATATATTAGAAGCTGGTTACAAAGCAAACATGACAGATATTGCGGCCTCAATTGGTTTAATTGAATTAAAAAGATACAAAAATGACATGCTTGTAAGAAGAAAACAGATTTTTGAACAGTATTCAGAAGAGTTTTCAAAACATGAATGGGCACAAATACCAATTTATAAAACAGATTCTAAAATATCATCATTTCATGTTTATCCTTTGAGAATAAATAATATAAACGAAGAGCAACGCAATAAAATAATTGCTAAAATATTTTACAAGCAGGTTTCTGTTAATGTTCATTTCAAACCACTTGCAATGTTTAGTTTTTACAAAAATATGGGTTATAATATTGAAAACTACCCAATTGCTTACAAAAATTATTCTTGTGAAATAAGTTTACCTGTTTATTATAATTTAACTAACCAAAATATTAAAAAAGTAATAAAAGCTGTTGTAGAGTCTGTTTAGATTTCAAAAAGTAGCAAATAATAATAATATTCGTAAAAAACGCCAATAATCAAAATACAACCAGATTTAATTGAGCTTAATGGAAAATCTGGTGTTGTCATCAATTGATTGTTATAGGTCATTTTTTAATCGTCTGTTTTCAAGCATTTAGCTCCTTATCAACTAATTTTCATTATGTACTTTACAATAAATAGTTGATAATATACATATTATAAATTAAATAATTAGTCATAAAAGTAAATAAATAATAAAGTTTGAAATTTTTTATAATTTTTATAATATAAATCGTCGTCGGTTGTGTTGAAATGTCTATTGTTACTTGTTCATTATTATTTGCTTAGTATATATAGCAGTCTGACAACCATTCTTTTAATTTGTTTAACTCTTCAAGACTTAAAGGATTTCCGCTAATAACTAAATATTTTAAATTTTGCAAATTCTTAATTTCTGGTGGTAAACTTGTTAAGCTATTTTTTCTTAAAACTTACGAAATTAAATTCGTTAGATTTCCTATTTCTGGAGGTAAACTTGTTAATTTATAATTGAAACCTAAATTTAAGTAAATTAAATTCGTTAGATTTCCTATTTCAGGTGGTAAACTTGTTAGATTATTATTTTTTAAATTCAAATTAATCAAATTCGTTAGATTTCCTATTTCAGGAGGTAAACGATAGAAGTTATTATTCGCTAAATTTAGAACGGATAATTTTTTCAGATTACCTATTTCGGGGGGTAAACCTGACAAATTATTAGCAAATAAATCTAACTCAATTAAATTCGTGAGATTTCCTATTTCTGCTGGTAAATTTCTTTGCGTGGGAATAATTATCATTAGCTTTGAAGTGTCATTGTTAGTGCTGCCTTCAGTTGTGTAAATAATTATCTCTTTTGGGAAATTAGAAAAAGGATTAAAAACACTTGCTAAATTCCAAAAATTACCTCTTAAATTCAACTCGGTTAAATTTGTTAGATTTCCTATTTCAGGAGGTAAATTTGTTAAGTGATTATATTTTAAATTTAAGTACATTAAATTCGTCAGATTTCCTATTTCATGTGGTAAACTTGTTAGGCAATAATTATTTTCTAAATTTAATTCAGTTAAACTCTTGAGATTTCCAATCTCAGGAGGTAAACTTGCTAACGTATTAAATTTTAAATTTAATTTCGTTAAATTCGTCAAACTTCCTATTTCATGTGGTAAACTTGTTAAATTATTTCGAATATTATAGCTACCTCTGATATTTAATTCTGTTAAATTTGTCAGATTTCCTATTTCAGGAGGTAAATTTGTTAATTTATTCCTTTCTAAATTTAACACAGTTAAATTTGTTAGTTTTCCTATTTCAGGAGGTAAATTTGTTAATTTATTCCTTTCTAAATTTAATATATTGGTCTCAAATACTGTTTTTTGAGACTTTAAATTTTCACTATTTTACAATTTTATCAGAAAAAATGATATTTTTTATTTTCGAGCTTCACTATCATCTTTACTTTTGTTAAAATTTGTTAATTTTCTCATTCTTAAACATAAGAATTCCATCTGAAATTCAGTTAAAAAAAGTTTTTTTTATATGCTAATTTTTTACTCAGTTGATAAGTAATATTTGTGGTGGATTTTGACATTTTAACCATAAGTCATTAATTTTAAATTTATTATATGTTGATTCTACTACTTGTATAATTATATTTCGACTATGCGAGACTATTTTAACGGCAAAATCAATTAGCTTTCTTCTGAAAGTATTAGGATAACTTTTTATTGACACAACCTCATCTGTAACATCT
>JAOZTW010000681.1 GCA_029938985.1 Bacteroidales bacterium
TAACGAAGAAATTGATACTCGTGAAAAACGCCTAATACTCATGAATTGGTTTACACCTTTAAAATACTATTATTTATAAAATACGTTGCTAAAACACAAAGTTTTACAACTTAATAATGAGATAAACAACTTCTCAAATTTTTAACTATTAACTAAAAATTATATAATCATGTTTTCAAAAAACAAATCAAACAACATGGCAAGAAAACAAGAAAAACCAGACAGTAAAGGCAGTGGTCCAAATATGATAGGTAACGGAACCGAAATAAAAGGAAATATTAAATCTTCAGGAGATATTAGAATTGACGGTAAACTTGAAGGTAATATTGTTATCAAGGGACGCTTTGTAGTTGGTCCTACTGGAATTATTGAAGGTGATATTATTTGTAGAAATGCAGAAGTTCATGGAACAATAATTGGAAAAATTACAATTACTGAACTTATTGCACTTAAAGAAAATGCAAAAATTACTGGTGATATTATTACAAACAAAATATCTATTGAACCAGGAGCATTATTTACTGGAACTTGTAGTATGGATGGTGCAGCAAGCAAACAAAATAAAGCAGTTGGAGCAAATAGATAATGCCAGATAATGATTTAGACAAAAAAAAGGCAAAACTAAGAAGTGTAGGAAAGTATCTTGGTCTTTCTTCTCAAATGTTAATTATATTGCTTGCAGGAGTTTTTGGTGGTATAGAATTAGACAAAGTTATAGAAATAGGGTTTCCTATTTTCACTGTTGTGTTTTCTATAGTCGCTCTTGTTTTGGCAATATATGTAGCCATCAAAGATTTTTTATGAAATGTTTTGTTAAAAAATGAAGTTTTACAACAAAATAATACGTAAAACTAAATTCAGCATTGAACATAATTATTTAAAATCACTAATTTGCATAGGTAAGTACCCATACAAAAGTTTTTACACTATTTTATTTCTTTAATCTGTTGGTTTATAATTGTATCATTGAATAATTGTATCATTACTTAAACTTATTTAAAAAGTTTTGAAAGCCATTATTTTGAGTTTATACGAGTAGCCTGCAGTGAATTGTCTATAAATTTTCACCTTTCTTGTTTTAAATATTATTTAAAAAATGAAACCACATCTTAAGAAATTCATTTATAAAACAATTCTTTTAAGTGCAATTATTTCTTTTGCCACACTTTTAGTTTTTACTATTTTATTAAAAGAATTTTATCTTCCTATTTATCCTTTTGTAATAATATTTTTTGCAATAGTTTCAATTAGTGTACATTATATTTTATTAAAATCTTCACAAAGAAAAGCTAATTTTTTTGTAAACAATTTTATGATGTCAACAATAATAAAACTATTTGTATATCTTGGTTTTGTTGCAATTTATTTAGTTTTTGACAAACAAAATAAAATACCTTTTATCATATTTTTCATGATAAACTATCTTGTCTTCAGTGTGTTTGAAATTTCAACACTACTTTCCGACTTGAAAAATGCAAATTAGAAAGCAGTTACAATTTTACTTTCGTTTGAAAATGCCATAAATTCGCAATTCCAATAAATATTTCGGGTTAATATGCCTTATTAAAACTTTACACTTGTGAAACATGCTAATATTTTTCTTTTTATTGCAATTTCATTATTTTTCTTTACATATTCCAGCAATTCATTATCGGCTCAAGCAGTTGAAGTAAAATATATTCATAAAATAAATATTTCAGGTAATAAACAAACGAGAGAACGAGTTGTTTTAAATGAATTAACGTTTCAAATAAATGACTCAATCAATAGTAGCTTAATTTATTATCATTTAGAAGAGAGCAAAAAAAATTTATTAAAAACTAATTTATTCAATAAAATAGATTTTAGTTTTACCGAAATACAATTAGGTAAAATAATTGTGCATATCGAACTTGAAGAGCGGTGGTATCTTTGGCCAACTGGTGGCATATTGTATGCTGATAGAAATTTATCAGCTTGGTTGGAACATAAAGATTTAAACAGAGTGATGTATGGTATTGCCATAGAAAAATATAATTTTCTTGGTTTAAACCAAAAAATAAAAATAAAAACAATTTTTGGTTTTGAAAATCATTTTGCTTTGTATTATAGTAATATTTTTTTAGATAAAAAAAGAAAACACGCTGTTAGTTTTGATGCAATGTATATGCGTAGTAAAAACAGTTTTTACGATACACAAAATAACAAACTGTTGTATTATTTTTCTTCTAATAATTATATTAAAAAAAATGAAACAATAACGGCAACTTATCAATATCGTCAAACACAAAATATACATCACGAAATAACATTAAAGCGAATAAACATTGAATTATCGGATTCAATAATTAAGCGGAATAGCAATATTTTTGGAAACTATGCTAATAATGCAAAATTTTTTGAAATAAGATATTTTTTTATCATAAATAAAAAAGATAATAATTACTATCCACTTGATGGATATTATTTCAAAATTTATCTTCAAAAACAAGGAATTTTATTTAGAACTGACAACATTAATAATTTTACTATTAATCTAAAATTGAATAAATATTTTAGTTTTTCAAAAAAAATTTTCTTTGCAACAAGTTACACTTTACATAGAAGTTTATACTTAGATAAAGCATATTATTTCCAACAAGCATTGGGTTACGAAGAGTATATACGAGGTTACGAAAACTATGTTATTGATGGAGTAAATTATTCTTTAAACAAAAATAGTTTAAAATACAAATTATTTGAAATTGATTTTATTTCGTTGAAAATTATACCAATAAAACAGTTTCAAAAAAGCTATTTATCCACTTATATTAATCTTAATTTTGATATTGGATATTCAAAAACAATAGCTTTGAATGACAAAAGCAGTTTACAAAACTCACTCATTTATGGTTATGGAATAGGTTTAGATTTTGAAACTTATTATGATACTGTTTTTAGGATTGAATACACTGTAAATAAACAGTTTGAACATGGTTTTTATTTTAATATTTATGCTCCTATCTAAAAAACAGCCTTAAAGCAAGTTTTAAGTTAATATTTTATTTATTGTTTTACCAGCCCACCACAAATTGCCACAGCATAGCAATATACAAAGTTAGTAATTATTTTATTAAAAAGCAAT
>JAOZTW010000682.1 GCA_029938985.1 Bacteroidales bacterium
TCTATTTGTTGTTGTTCTTGCATCTGTTTTTTTTAGTTGAGCATATCGGGTTCGGCTACCAGTGGCGTTTTGTTTTTAGTGTTTTTTGGTGGTGTGAAGTGCCCCAAAAACACTAAAAACAAAATGACATCCGAGCCGCTGTTAAGGTGATTAATATTCTTGTTATCAATCTATTTGTAATGATTTGTTATTGAAATTATCTCTGCTTCGCCATCAACTACAATGAAAATTGCACGATATTTTATGTCAAGTCTAAAAGAATACATTTTTAAGTGTTTTGGCACAAGTAACTCAACGTTTAAAGATGGATGTCTGTAATCCTCTTCAAATAATTCTTTTGCTTTATCATATTTATCTTTCAAGTTGTATTTTGCAATGTATTTTAATTGCTTTTTGTTTAATGGTTTAATTTTCATTTTCGCTGTAAATTGAAGAGTTTTGTAAACCGTCTTTTATTTCCGCTATAAATTCTGCATTATGTCCGCTTTCTTGTAATGAGTTTGTTATTTCATTTATTGACAATGATTTATCAAATTCATCTAATGCAATTGCTTGCGGTTTTAGCACAATTTCAGTTACATTTTTTTGAAACATAGAACGCACCATTTCTAATAGGCTTACATTCAATTCGTTTAAGTTAATTTCTAATACTGCTTTCATATTGATTATTTTTAATTTTCAATAACAAAATAAATAAAAAACAGCCCAAAAGCAAGTTTTAGGCTATAATTTTTGTGTTTAGTGAACTACTTTTAATAAATCACCTGTCCTGTAAAATGCTCCAACAGTTAAACCAATAACTTGTAGTTTTGATGTGGGATTCTTTGTATTAATACCAATATTCCCGTTTTCAATTATTGCCATTCCGTAATTATTATTTCCCGCACCATTATCCACACCTAAAAAAAACTTTTTGTTATTTGGTGCTCTTAAAACAAAATCACCAGATTGAGTTCCTATTAGATAATCATCAGGATCATTTGCTATTCCAATTAATGAATAATTTTCATTATTTTGGATTTTTATAGTAGGGTCGCTTGTATTACTTACAATGTGTAATAATTTATTAGGATTATCTGTTCCTATTCCAATATTTCCATTTTCATCAAAAACTACTCTATTTACACCGTCGTCAGTTATTACTAATCTTAATCCCGCATTAAACCTCCAGTATCCATTATGGTCTCCAATAGAAAGTTCTTCATAATTTAACCCACCTTGCCATGTGCCAGGATAATCCAAGTTATGTATTTCTAACGATGTATTTGGGGTGTTTGTCCCAATCCCAATATTTCCTCCGCTAAAATAAATATCATCTCCGTTTTGTGTCCAAAGTGAAGAACCTCCTGAAACTGTTGAAGGTGTCCAATTTGTTCCGTCATAAGATAAAACTTGTCCGTTTGTTGCACCTGATGTGTTTACATCTGATAAATCCGAAACCGCACTTGGTATTGTTGGTAAATTTGATAAGTCATTGTAATTGCCACTAAACGCATCAGTTATACCGTATCCTGAAATTGTTGTTGGTTTGTTGCTTAAATCTGTAAAACTACCACTAAATAAAGTTGGTTGGTTTATTAAATCATTATAATTACCGCTGAACGCATCAGTAATTCCGTATCCTGAAATTGTTGTCGGCATATTACTTAAATCTGCAAAACTACCGCTAAATAAGGTCGGTTGGTTTGTAAGGCTGTTATAGTTCCCGTCAAACAATGTTGGTAAATTTAGCAAATCGTTGTAATCACCCGAAGTTGCTACGTTTGCAAAATTTGGTGTATTTTGAATATCTGTCCAATCTACACTTGAAGCTGTTATTTGTCTGGGTTCAAATTTTTCTGTGGCTGAATTGTAAATCAAAACATCTCCGTCTTGAACGCCTGTCATGTCAATATATGCAACAGAGCCAGCCGTAAATGAAATGGAACTGTTGCGAATTCAATCGTTCCCAGAGTTAAATCCCAGTTAAATTGATTTGTAGGGTCATAGTCTATTTTTAAAAATTTATTTCCTGTTTCCCACACAATATCTGTAAACACTCCAATTGTTACATATTCAGCATCCCTGCCAATTTGAAAAGAAAATGAACCATATTCATTTGTTGTTAAGGCTCTCAATTCTTGATAAATCTCTGTTCCTGTCTCACTGCCGTCTAATACTGTCAAACGAATTTGAATAGCTGTATTTGACATTACTTCTCCACTCGTATCTCGTGCAATAGGCTGAAAATTAATTGCGTCAGGCACTTGTGCAAATAATGCACTTGTTGATATCAGCAAAATTGATATAATTGAATATATTTTATTCATTCTGAATTTTTTTGAATGTTAAAAACTAATTTTTATTGTTTTACGAACTTTACAGAGCCAATTATTTGTCCGTTTTCTCCATTTACCGACAAAATATAATTTCATGCGTTTAAATTTGTCAAATTGCAGTCCATAATTGTTGATTTTGTAACACTTTTAGAAAGAACTATTTTTCCGCTTATGTCAATAGTTTGTTGAATCTCAGTAGTAAGAAATTAAATACAGTTGAAATTCAGTTGATTATTCCTTTCTTTGTTTCCAAACTTATTATATTTTTATTTTTAAGTTGTCTTATTACTTTTATTGTTATAAGTTCCTATTATTCTTATTTTTATACAAAAACTAACTTATTGATGAATTAAATGTTTCTCCTATTGAATAACTTACTTCATCTGTTGCACTTCCTCCTGCGGAAATTGTTATTCTGTCAAGATTTTGTGCTTGCAAACCTATCATGGCGAGCAATAACACACTTGATATAATTATTTTACGTATCATATTGTCATATTTTTATGATTAAAAACTTGTGCTTTTATTAGCACATTATCTTTCCGTTTTGATTTTAAAATCTACGGAGGTCTGATTGGAATTTGATTTTTTTCGTTCACCTTAACGGGTTCGGGCTTTGTGTCGTCAATTTAATTCAGGAACGTAGCTTGCGAAGTTTCTGAATTAAATTTATGACACTCAAAGCTATTGAGTGTGTCCGAAATGTAATTCCGAACTCACGCCTGCAAAGGTAGAGTTAAATTTCCAGAAAGTGCAAAATATTTTGATTTATTTTTTAAATTTT
>JAOZTW010000104.1 GCA_029938985.1 Bacteroidales bacterium
GGTAATTACATTTGTAATTATCATATTATAAGTGTTTTATAATGCTTTTTTAATATTATATAAGTAAAATTAATTTTATAAATTATTGATAATCAATATAAAATGAAAGCAAAAACTTTAGTTATATTATGAAAATAAAAAAAACTTACGATTTTAAACCCAAATAAGACAAATTAAAATTTATATTATGAAAATAAAAAAACTTATGCTCTTCGTACTATTTATAATCTTGAATATTACTGTTTTTTCACAACAGGATAATAGTTTGGATAGCTGTATGGCATTGGATGATAGTGATAGAAAAGATTGTTTATTAAATTTGATAGAAAAATTAATTACAGATCAGATAAAACTTAAAGTCGAAGTTATAAGTATCAAAAAAACTGTTGCAAGCCAAAGAAAAACCATAAGTAGCTTACGAACAAAATTAGCACTTGTAAACAAAAATTTAGAAAAAATAAAAACAGATGCTACTTTGAATGCAGAACAAAAAGAAGATACAATAAATTTTTATTTAGAAAAACAAAAAGTATTTGAAACAGAAAATTATAGTATAAATAAAAAATTTGAAAAATACATTCAAGATTTAAGAACTAATGGAGTAGATATTGCAAAAAAAGATAACACGATGCGAAAAATTGCACTCACACAGTCTTTTTCTTTAATGGGAGAAAATAAAAAAGGAAAAAACATATTTTTAGACGAAAATTATAGAGCCAAAAAAATAAAAAAAATTAATGTTTTTTTTGATAAGACAGTTTTGGAAGAGTTTGATACAATTCCAGAAAACATTATAGTAAATTTTAAAATAGAAAAAGGAGTAGCCGTCATGGGGGATAAAAATTATATAATAGAGGTGGCTTCAATATCTGAAAGTGTTCCAATTATTGAGTTTGAATTCAAAAAATATAAAGAAGACGCAACTTATACTTTTATCATAGAAATTATAAATTACCCTTTTTTCTTGCCAACAGTTAGGTATAATAAAAAAACAAATACTATTATTTATGGGCATGAGGTTGTTTATGAAAATATTGAAATAAAAAAATCTTACGATTTTATACCAAAAAAATAACACCAACTTTCATATAAGGCTTATCACAAAAAATATAATATACATGAAATATTGTTACCAATTATTATTTAGTCTGTTAATTATTGCTGTTTTTAGCAATAAAAAAACTCACTCCCAACAAATACTACACAGTTTTAACGAAAAACAAGTTTGTGAAATACAATCATTTGACAATCAGATATTTTTCTCCACTAATGATGGCGTTTTTAAAATCCACGAACGAGACACTATAAAAATATTTGATAAAACAAGTTTTTCAATAGCATACGATGAGGGTTTTCTGTGGACAGCAAATCGTGATTATTTATACCGTTTTACTACCAATGGAAAAAAGATAGAAAAATATAAAATAAATATAACTAATAATAAAAAAATAGATGCAAGAAGAATAGATGTAAGAAAAATACTTATTCATAAAAACAAATTATTGTTAGGAACATTAAACTATGGCTTGCTCGAAATAGACTATCCTTTAAATGAGTCATCTATAAATGCAAAGCAAATAAATTTTAACAGAACAACAGGACGAAGCATAACAGACGTTAACGATATTGCTGTACATAAAGATATTGTTTGGTTGGCAACCGACAATGGAGTTTGTAAATTCAAAAAAGGAAAAATTAAATTTCCTTTATTTTCAAAAAAGGGACAGCCCGTAGATAAAACTATATATAGCCTTTATAGCCATGGCGATAGTTTGTATGTAGGCGGTGTTAATACTTTATGGAAATACAATTCAAACAATAAAAAATGGATAAATTTATTTGCCGACAATCAACATATAGCCAAAATATCTGGACCTATTAAAGATATTGCAATAGACAACAAGCACAACTTATGGATAGCTTCTAAAAATTTCATGAAATACGATGGCAAGCAATTTTTTGTAAACTTAGACGAGGGCTCAGTAAGCAAAGTAGAATATTTAAACAATGAAATATATTATTCATTGGATAAAAGAAATTTTTTAGTACGTAACACCTCGTCCATATCAAGCCAAGATTCCGTATTACGAGCTGGACCTTTGAGTATGTATCCATTATTTCATATAGTTTTTATTTTTGATTTTCATAGTGATACAACAGCTTTAAATATAGCAAAAACATCTTTGCATAATGTAATAGATGATATAGAAAATTATTCGTATATAACAATTACAGACATGGAAAGAAATTATCAATTTACAATACGAGTAACAGAAGATAATAAAAATAGTATAAAAAAATTTATTAATACAATAGAAATAAATCAAAGCAATACAACATATACTGGATTTAACTGGGCAAATAAACAATTGAATAAAACACAAAGTGTAAAATCTAAGTCAATAGTATTGCTAACAGAAAGTGCAAACACTGATGTTAATAAAATAGAAACATTAAAAGAATGCGTTAAGAATTTCCAAACTGCATACAAATTTTCAGTAATATCATTTGCAAATAAACTTAACAAGCAAGAAAAAAAACTAAGAGACATTCCTTGGGTTACTAATAGCGATGAAAAAACAGGAAACTATTCGCAGGTTGATGCCAGTAATATTGATTATGTTATATTACAAGAATTAAGAGGAGTTTCGATTATGGATACAACAGGTGTAAAAACATTTTTCGGTTTTCATCTATTACCCCTTTATTCCAAAGTGAATCAAGCGGGCAATATACGCATAAAACGTCCACCAATATTGATGAAATTAGGAGCAGATGCTATGTTCTTTTTTCCAAAATTAGTATTATTTAAAAAAATACCAGTTGGTATTGGTGTAGGTCTGAACGTAATATTTTTAAATAATAACTTGCATATTACAAAATTAGATAGTGTAGATTTTCAACATACAGACCGCAACAACGAATCATATACCAGACGTGTATTATACAAAAATGTAGAAGAAAAACAAAAATTTACTTTTTTAGAACTCCCAGTATTTGTGCGATTTAAATTTCTATCTAATAAACAATTAAATATAAACTTGGACATTGGTGGTCAAATTGCTTTACCATTAAGAAACAAATACTACTCTAAAGGTGTTTATACATATCAAGGTATTTATACAAATTATGAACACGAACCACGAACAGACTTGGATGACTATGGTTTTTTATCTGACGAACCTATGCACAAAAACGGCACTATTGATAGAACAAACTTATATCTAAGTTATTATATTGGTCCCAGTTTAACATACACACCCAAAAATTCGCCAAGGATAATGATAAATCTTGGTTTTAAATTTATTGAAAATTTTTATTTTAACAACTCTATCCGTGAATCATACGTTATTTCGGAAGAGTATGATAACTACAATAGTTTAATTTATAATAAAAATAGTTTTTATAAAACAGCAATTGGTTTTGATTTAGGTATTTATTATAGAATAAAAGGTAAACGAGAGCGTCATCTTAATGAAAATTGGCAATATATGGACGATAACGATTCATCTAATCCTACCGAACAATATGTAATGACTTATTTTACCGCTAAGTATTTTAGTATGCGATACTCTATCAAAAGCGAGATAACAAATTCTTCTAATAATCTTAGTATCTCAAATCCAATAATTTATTCATCTGGAATAGAATATAAATATAGAAATAAAAAAATTACTTATGGCGTAGGGGTAGGTTATAAATGGTTTTCGCAAATTATTGAAGCACCAAATTATTATGAAAAAACAAAAGAACTCGTATCTGATGGTTTTGATAAATATAAAAAAATAATTGAAATAAAAGATATAAAAGAAATACATTCATTTAAAATGATTGAACTCCCTTTAAGTATTCAATACAATCATGGAGAGGGAGAAAAATTAAGTTTAATATTTGGTTTAGGTTTTATTACCTCATTTTACACTCCTAACTTACATAGTTATAACTACACAGGTACGTTTAGCTATTCTGGTGAGTACGAAAATTTTGAACACGAAATTCGTTCAAACATAGCCGAACTCGGTTTTTTGGATAACCAAACACAAAGCGGAATGGTAAAGTTAAACGAAAGCCGATTATTTTGGTCTGGTTTTGGCTCTTTCGGTATTTTTTGGCCTATTTCTAAATCAATTATTTTTATGCCCGAATTTATATTCGAAATAGGACAGCATCCAATATTAGAATCATCTAACGAACAATTCTTAGCTTCCAAAGAGTTAGGTAATTACTCAAGTATTACAGGCATAGTAGAAAAAAATAGTTTATTAAGAGGCGGAGGTCTTAAACTAAGCATTATTGTTAGTATAACTGAATTTGAATTAAAATGGTAGTAATATTAAATACTTTGGCATATTTCACAAGCAAAGATACTGATTACAGGTTTTGTAAATAAATATTTTAATTTTAAAAAAAGTAACGAAAAAATTTACACTAATGAAACATACCTGTAAAATACTCAATATATAGAAAACACTTTTTAATACACAAAAATGAATAAAAAAACGTGTAAAGATATAATAAAAAAAGCACCAATTTGGTGCTTTTTGTTATTATATAACTTTTAAAATAATTCGAAAATTTGCATTAGTGAAACATGTCGAAATTTTATAAATAATAGAATTTTAACGTGTTAGCCAATTCTAATGTAAAGGTCTTTTTTTTATCATCCCACCTTTTGCGTCTTTAATGCTATGCATTACTATAAAAGCATCTTTATCTATTTTTTCAATTTCTGTTTGTAATTTTGCTAATTCTAATCGTGTGATTAAAGTATAAATAATATCTATTTCTACGGGTTGGTCTAATTGTGCATGTTCTTTTTTACCTGCATAAACAGTACAAGTATGACCTAATTTTTCTGTTAATGTTTTTTTTATTTCTTCATTTTTATCTGATATTATTGTAACACCTAAGTATTCTTCTATTCCCGACACTACAAAATCAACAGTCTTAGATGCCGCAAGATAAGTCAACATTGCATATAACGAAATTTCTATACTAAAAACAAAAGCGGCAAATCCGAAGATTAAAACATTAAGTATCAGAATTATATCGCCAATTGTTAAAGCTGTTTTTTTGCTAAAAAAAATAGCGAGCACTTCTGTGCCGTCAATAACAGAACCTCCCCGAATAGATAATCCAATTCCTAATCCAAGAAAAAAACCTCCAAAAATAGCTATAAGTAACTTATCGTCTGTAATTAGTGGAAATGGAATAAAATGAACTGAAACAGCAAGTAAAATAATAGCTATTATGCTTCGTAAAGCAAATCTACGACTAATAGTGGAAAACCCCATTATTACAAATGGAATATTTACTACAACTATCAGAATTGATAATGGTAATTGGGTCGCCTCAGCAATAATCAGAGAAACACCCATAGCACCGCCATCAATAAACATATTTGGCAGTAAAAAACCTTTCAATCCAAAACTTGCCGACAATATGCCTAATAAAATAAAAAAAAAGTCATGTACAATATGTTTAAATTCAACTTCTTTAACCGAAATTTCTTTTTCTAATTGTTTTACAGTAATTCTTTTTTGTTTTTTTTCAAATCTGCGTTTTACAACCTCGCTTATTAGGTTTTTAAAAATTAATTTCATGTAATTATTTTTTGGGAATAGCTTCACTAACTTTCATGGTTCTGCCATTAATTTCTTTTTTATTTAAACTTTCAATTGCAGTTTTACCAGCTTCATCTGTTGTCATATCAACAAAAGCAAAACCTTTGCTTCGCCCTGAATATTTGTCTTTTATAATATTAACAACACTAACTTCTCCATATTTTTCAAATACCTGTCTTAATTCATTTTCTGAAGTATTAAAATTGAGATTTCCAACGTAAAGGTTCATATTGATTTCTAATTAATATATTAATGATTGAGTAAAATTCTGGTTACTAAAGTGGAACTCTAAGTTCCGTTTTGGAGAAACGTAAAAAAACAGCAAACACGTCATGCAAATTATTAGATTCGTTGTCTATTCGCTATTTCTCCAAACTGGAGCTTGAAGTTAGATTTTAAAATTTTAAAATAAGTTAGTTATAAAATCTTTTATCAAATTAAAAGATAAAGCTCCAGCAAAACCGTAAACAATAAAATTCAAGACAAAGAAAACTGTTAAAAATAAATTTGTTTTTTTTAATTTTTTATTTTGTTTTTGTACCAGCTCCAAAATCATATCATTGGTTTTGTTGTTATTTAACTCTTCAATTACATCGTGTCCCATTTTTTGGTATTTTTCAATAAAATCGAGTCGTTTCGGAAAATCTATTTGTCGTAGTTGTTCGGTAAGCTCTGCTGTTAACTGAGCCAATTCCAAATAATTAGATAGTATTTTCTCTTCTTCGTCAAGTCGTTCTTTGTGAGATTCTACTACTTTTGTAATTTGATTTTCTACACTTTTAGCATATAGTTCAATAATTGTTTTTTGACCTTCAAAATTTTTGTCAGCATCAGAAATTAATCCTAAAATTTGTTTTTTGTTCTCATTAAAATTTGTTTTCAAATATTCATGAGTTAGGTCTTCGGTTTGAAGCGATAATTCTGTGTATTTTTCTAAAATCTTCTCTTCCTCTCTAATTTTTTCTTTAAAATGAGTGAAAATTTTACTAATATTTTTTTCGGTATGGTTGTATGTTTTATTCAAAAATTCGGAATACAATTTTTGAATTTTGTTAAGTTGATCTTGGTAACTTAAATGAATGTGCTGAGTTGAATTTATTAGGTCTTCCGAAACTTTACCAGCTTTGGATATTTCTTGTACAGCAGTGTTTAGTGTTCCAAGTTCTTCTTGTAGTTTTAATAATTCGGTATTGATATGTTCTTTCATTTTGTAAAGCTATTTATTTGTAAATTTGCGGTTAAAATAATATAACCAAGAATTGTGCAATTTTAAAGAAAAAATGGATTCAATTTTTTCTTTTAGTTCAATATTATTATCAAATAATTTTTCCATAACCCATTCTACATCTTTTAAGTATTTGTCATTCAGCAATTTTTCGTCCAATCTTAGCAACGATAATCCGTCTGTGAGTTTTTGTAAATTTTCTATAAGTATTTCATCGTTTTCGTTTGCCAATATTAACGAAGCATAACCATTTAATATTAACAATGTATAATTGTCAGGATTTTTTTCCATTAAAATTTCTGTAGAATTGAGAAGATGCAACAAATTATCATTTGTAGCATCTATTTTATTAATCATTTTTTTAACTGTTTCAAAATTCAGTTTAAGATTTTGGTCAAGTTCGTACAGATATTTTGCACTGTAAAAATTAGTTACAAAATTAATAATTTCATTATTATTCAGTTTGTTTTCAGAAATAAAATTATTAACATTTTCTAACGAATTTTTATGTTTAACAACAATATTGTTGTGAATAAAATTTATGTAAAAATTTGCAGATCTTTTTATAGCAGTATTACCCGAATCTGGTATTTTTTCAAACAAATCAAGTACTTTATCATTTGTTAAAAATAAATTTAAACGCTCCAAAATATTTACATAATATACATTATCTGGTTTTTTTGTAAAATGAATTAAAAAATTATGCTTATTATAATCAACAGAGATACAGTCTATTACCCCAATAGTTAGTAATCTTTGCAACGATTTATAAGTTTCATAAAAATTTCTTGTTTTACTATATAATTCAATTAATTTATTCTTATATTCTCCATAAACATACTCAAGGTCAAAAGTTGTTTGTAAACTCAGTTCTTTTAAAAAACTATCAAAATCGTAAGTATTATTATAAATATTTATTATAGTCTCTCTTTTTAAAATTGTTCTCAGTGTGTTTTCAATATAATATTGAATTTTATCAAAACTTTCGTTGTGAAAATCAATAATTAAACTGCTTTTACCACCAATATCTAATTCCGCAATCAATTTTTCTATCCCTTTTTTATTTGGTCTCTTATTTTTCTTATTTAATATTTCAAATAAATTATCATCTTTGTTTATAATACTTTCAATTTTTTGTTTCAAGAACATTAAAATTCTTTCTGCAATATCTTTTGTAAATTCAGATGCTTTAATTTTAATGCTATTTGTCTCGTAGTCAATAAATCCATATAAAATATCTTGCGATTCGCTATAAACATATAGTTGCGAAGGTTTGGAAGTTGGTTGGGATTCTAAAACAATTATCACTTCAAATTCTTTTTCTACTTTTTCTAATAAAATTTCAGAAAGTTGAACAGTTGGATAATTAATTTCGGTCAATAATTCGTTTACAATAGATAAATCTTTTTCTTTATTTTTGTATTTCTGTTTAAAATTAAACGCAGTTAAACCATCTTCATATTTATCTATCAAAAAAATACAATTAGCTGGTTGTCCATCGTTTCCAATAATATTTATTTGTTCTGCAAAATTCTCTAACGAGCTTGGAGTATTAAAAAAAACACCCTCCCTAATATCTTTTTTATAAGCAGCTGTTGCCAAACAATCAGTTGAAATTAATAAATCTAATTTATTAGATTTAAAATCTTTATAATTTTTATAAGATTTTCTACTTGCAAATTCTCCAATTTTATTTATCTGATTATCAATTGTTCCTTCGTAAATATCAATATTAGAATAACGATTATTGTATTGTAATTTTGTTAGAATTTTTTTTGGTTTATGACAATAAATTAATGTATTGCTAATATTTTCCAAGTTTTGTGTCAAATAATTTTCCTTAACAAGTATTCTATCTTCAACACTGTCCGAATATTCAGATTCTTTTATTTCTGTGTCTTCTGTTTTGGCAAATTTGAATGTTAAATTTGATAAATCTGTTTTTTGGTAAATAATATTTTTATCTTCAAATTTTATTCTCGTTTTTATATCGCAAACAACATCATGAGAGGCAGTTGCAGTAAAACCAAGCACAGGTAGTGAAGTTTCATTTTTTTGTTTAATACACTTTGCCACATTTTGATACAGAGTTCTATACGAATTAATATAACTGTGCGACCATTCAGAAATTGAATGAATACCATCAATAATTAAGTAAGCAAACAGTGATTTTGAATTAATCATCTCACTTAGTTTTTTCCTAAAAACTTCAATTTCAAAGCGATCAGCAGAAATATATGAAAAAAGTGCTTCCTTGTTTGTAAATTTATTGAATGCTTTTTGTTTATCATAAACTTTTGTTTGCGAGGAATTTATGTATATAGCTCCATCAATTCCCATTTCTCTAATTTTATCAAACTGTTCTTTCATTATTGTCATATTGGGGTTAACAATAATTGATATTGCAGGTTGAAGAATTGCCGCAAGTTGATAAAATACAGTCTGTTCGCCATCAAAAAGCCCGTTAAGCAATACATTTTCTAATTGCAAAGCACTGTTAATAAAATCTAATTGCTTTGTAGTTAGATTATTCCCTCTGAAAATATTTTTTAAGAAAAAGTTCAAACTATCCTGAAGTTCTATTTCTAAATCTTCTTCGTTTTCTGTTTTTTCAATATTTTTATTTACAATATTTTGATATTGACTAAGATTTGTTGTAATAAATTTTCGTGAAGAGTTAATATATGATACCGAACGGATTACAGCAATATGTTTTGCTCTATATTTAATTTCTGCTGTAGCAAAATTAGAATATTCCAAAACGGATAAGTCAATCAAAAGGTCATAAGTTGTGTTGCTCAAAAACTGACCAATTAGTTTTTTTTCTCCTTGATAAAGCAGATTTAATTCAGTGTTCTTAAACTCTTTGGTATAATAAATTGTTAGATTTATTTTTGGTAGCTTTCTTTTTTTTCCTTCAAGTAAAAATAATTTTGAAAATTGCTTTTTCAAATCTTCAATTGCAAGAAAAGCAGCAGGTACATCTCTCTCTATAATAGCAATATCCCATTGTTTTGCATTCAAATCCAAATGCTGGGATAGTATAAATTGTAAAATTGTTTTTTGTACCCTTGCAATTGCAAGCGGACTTAGGGCAAGTTGAAGAGCATCTAAACCACTATTTGTGTTATAAATAGGATTTTTAAAATTACGTCGCAAATTATCAAAATGTTTATTGTAGCTGAAATTTTGGAGCTTTTCAATTTTTTCTTGAGCGTTTACTAAGTCAACTTTATTTAACCTTAAAATTTCTTCCCATTTTATTTTTGTTAATGTTTTATTTTTTTGAGTTTCTTGCAAATAATCAGTATTATCCACATATTGACTATTGTCAATATCAATCATAAAACCGAGTTTATCTGCCTTAACAAAAGGAGTTTCTAACGAGAAATCTATTTTGTCGTTCCAGTACGGATATTTTTCTAATGTAACCTCTTCTTTTATCTCTTCAGAATTTGAAATAATAGATTTAAAAGTCCTATCACAAGTTATTAATTGTACAAAATATTCTCCAATAAATTCGGGTAACACTTTAAACAAAAAATCCTCTTTTTCGTTTTTGTCGTTATCTGATTTACTAAAAGATATTCGCTTTTTTAATTCTTTCAAATTTAATCTTGGTTCAATTATATGTAAAGCTCTATAAATATAGTTTTTATATTCATCGTTAATAAAATTGTACGAAAAGTTATTTTTGTTTTGAACTTTTTTTGTTTTATGAAAAACAGTAGAAAATATGTCTTCAATAAAAGTAGAGGGTATTGTGGGCAATCCTCTAACCAGAATATTATTTATTGTAGCAACAACAGAATCAGGGCTTTCAGATGTTGAAATATCTGTTTCGGTTTTTAAATCAAAATAAGAAAGTAGATTTTTAATTTTGTTTAATTCTTCTTTATTTGTTTCCTTATTAAAAAGCTTGTTAATACCTTCTAAAAAATATGCTGCTTGTAATTGTTGCATTTATTAAATAGTTAACTGATTGAAATTTGGATAAATAAACTATTATACTTGGACTATACTTTTAAAATAATTTACAAAGATGTAAAAACAATGTATAATTTGCAAATTTAATACCAAATAAAGATAAAATATTTTAAAATTCATGCAGTCAAACAATATTATTTTATTTCCAATGTCAGGATAATTTATGAATAATGTGAGTTAGCAAAAAAGAAAAAATAACTAAGCCCAATCTACTTGTTTATTTTGCCCTTTTAAAAA
>JAOZTW010000105.1 GCA_029938985.1 Bacteroidales bacterium
TTTAATTAATTTTATTTGATTCTTAAAAAAAACTATCTTATCATTTTTAATTAATTTTATTTGATTCTTAAAAAAAACTATCTTATCATTCTTGGGAGCTCGTTCTTTTGTAAGAGTTTTTATATGTTCAATAGCTTCTTTTGCTAAAACCTCTTCTGGCTTGGCAGTTTTTGCTAAATGAATAATTTTATTAACTTGTTTTAATAAATTTCTATAATATTTTTGGTTATTTGAATCTGATGTTTTTTGTGTTATTAAATCATAAATTTGGAATGCTTGAATAAAATAGTAATATTCTAAAGAATTACCTCTTTTGGGCCAAACATCATGGTCGAACTGCAAAGGTCTAAGAACGCATTCAAAATTAATTGTCTTTGATATTATATTTGATGTATCTATACCAAAACCAGGATTACTAATGTCCATAAGGCGTTTACCAACACCGTAAGGAGTGCCATATTCCAATTTTGAGGCTAATGCTTCAAAATCACCGTATTCTGCAGTAGCAAAATTCCATTGATAATATACAGGAAACGATAGAGAGTCAATATCTGGGTCGTTCCTTGTCCAAGAATTTTTTAGTGTATCAACTCCTGTTGTGTCTTTTCCCAAACCTGCTAAACGCCCTGTTTCAAAAGCGGGAACTAAAAATGCTGTATAACTTGTGTCTGACTTAAGTTTTTGTGGACATATAATTCTTGAAATTGATATGTCGGGATTCTCTTTTAAATCTTCGATAAATTGAGGAATCCCATCAACATCTTTATCGGCGTGCACATGTGCCCAAGGCCAAGCCTCACCACTTTCGGGAAAAATGACATCTCTATAATCAGAAGTCAGTGTTATAGTTGGTAATGGTCCGCTGGTTACAGATTGAAAAGTGTATGTAGACTCGTCGCCTGGAACATTTTCTAACACTATTAGATGTAGCCATGGTTTTAAATTGTCTTCTACATCACCTATAGCAGGTGAATAACGCCATGGAAAATCTTCCTCATAAAATTCAATATAGGCTAAATAATTAGGCTCAAAATTATTTGTACCTGCTTTTGGACCTGTGTTGATAATTGCATCTGGATTAATGCCAAGTACATCGCCTGGTCCATAAATTTCAGCAGTTTTGGATATTGTTGTGTTATTCAGTTTTAAATGCACATCTATAGTTGCTCGTCCTTCTCCTGAATCACCAGAAATTTTGGTGGCTAATCCTTGTCGTAGCCATGGAATAAATGAATAATTTATGTTCATTTTTATCGTTTTTAATAGGGAGTGACCCAATTTTATTATTATTGAAAATTACAACTCATACTCTGGAACTAATTTTATATCATTTTTCAATAATGGATTGTTTGAAATCAAATTATTGTAAAATTTTTCGCCATCTGATTTGCTACCTATAAATTGATTGTCTGTATTTATAGTGTAGTCTGACGAATTTACAATTACATAGTTATTGTCCAAAATAGATATTCTACTCTTTTGTTTTCGTTGTATTCTTTTTGATAGTTTAGATTTACTGGTATTATTTCCTTTTAGCAAATGACTAAATAATTCCGCATTTGGTTTGAAAGTTTTATCTTTCGGTAAAATTGAGGACTCTTTATTTTTGTCCTCAGGTGGCTTTACAAGTACTTCGTATTCTGCCAAACGTGATACATAATTGTTGCTCACCTGATACGAATTATCTGCTCCCACTTTTACTCTAACTCCATTTTTCATTCTTTCAAAAGATGGTGCTTTTAATTTATCTTTATCACTCATGCTTTTGTACGAAGCTGGCGAAAAAGTATCGTAAACATTTTCTAAAGGCATGGAAGAGTCTGAAAACTTTACCTCGGTTATGTCAAACTTTTTAACACCACTTGGTGTGTAGTTTCCAAATTTAGATATTGTTTTATTTAGTGGTGCTACTGTTTGAGATACAACTAATACAGTATTGGCTTGTACAAATATCTTATCATTTGTTGGTACTATTTCTTGTAACCTAACAGTAGATGGCACTAGTTCTGGTTGGTCGCTCAACCAGTTTTGTGAGTTCTCAATCGCTTGTTTTACTAATGGAAATACTTGAATTGGAGGTAGTGTCTCTTGATGTGTTTCTCCAAAACTTAAGTCAATACTTTTTTCATAAGTATATAATCTTGATACTTTTATTTCAATATCTCCTTGTACCTTCCAAGGTGCTGGACCTCGCAAACTTAAATAAAGATTAATTGTCATTAAGGTCTTGTTATTCCATTTTACGAGCAAAGCTCCAATCATTTCTGCTATAAAATAGAATGGCGAAAATTGAAATAAAACATCAAAAGCAAGTTTTCCTATTATTTCTAATGGTTTTTTTAGTATATTTTTGGAGAAATAAAAATCTAATTCTGCTCCTAATTGAACGGTGTTTGAAGTTAATGCGAAATAAGCACTTAAAACTAACCTCGGATTGTCTGCAAAAAAGATAATAGACAGTCGTTTTAATTGTGGCAAATTAAAATGTGAGGGTATTTTGTAGGACGGATGAAATCCTCCTACGGTTAGCACAAAGTCTTTTTTGGCTCCCCAAGTTAAACGAACAGCCATGTCGCCTTGCAACACAAATGTTCCGATACGTGAATCAAATAAACTGGCATCAAAAGATATGAATTTTTCGTTGAAACTAAGAACGCCTACAAAAGCTACTTTTATTTTTACGAGAGCAAGAGATTCAATTGGTATTGGCAACAATACTTTTAAAACTCCCAAAATAGCAAGTGTTACAGGGTTGGGAAATTCTATTAATAGTCCTATTGTTAAATCAATAATTGGTGGATTGCTAAACGATATTTTTGCCATAGGTCCAATTATAAACTGGTTGTGCTTGGCAGGAAAAATATCTTGAATATCGCTGATTATTGTAGTTATATTCTCTATTACATTGGTGGGAAACAAAATATTGTCTATTGCTCCTGAGCGTGTTTTTTCTTGTAGTTGGGTTATATTTATGGTTCGGTGTAAACCCAACAGACCGCCAACGCCTTGTAGAAAGAAATTGTATGACAACGGTATTGCCACAGGAAATACTGCTGTTATTATTATTAATATTGAGGTGCCAGAAGAGCCATCGGGCATTTGAGTGGTTAAAACTCCTATGGCCGTTAAGCTAAATCCTTTTAGCCCTTTAAAACTTAATTCTAATGCTCCTGCATAAGTATGGTTATCTGGGGCGAACATCAAAAATCCACCACCAGTAAATACCGCAGTCTCTAAACTTATGCCTATGCCTGTGGGGTATTTTATAGATAGACCTACACCTACTGGTCCTAAATTACCAGATTCGGCAGGACTAATATTTGCCGTTATTCCCAAACCTTGTATTACTGCGGTTATTGGTCCTATTTTAAGACCTGCTCCTACAAACTCAAAATTAATGGAAGTTGAGTTGTTTTCATTTACTGATTTTACCTCTATTCCTTCTAATACTATGCCAGGAATAAAATTTGGGTTTGGAATTGGAAAATAACCAGAACCTCCTTCAGAAGAAATTGTTAGATTATCCCATTTAATTTCATAATCTAAATTCTCTATTTCATCGTTTCGATACAATAGACTTGGAATATTTATCTCGTATGGTAGTAAACCTTCTATACCAGGTACTTTTACTTGATTTGTAATTTTTGAACTAATATCAAATTCCCAACTGTCATTTTGATAACCAATCATAAAAGAATATAAATCAATTTTGATTACATCTTCTAAATTCAACACTGTTATACCTTCTGAAATTATTGCTTCAACTTTGAAACCATTATTTATTGTTAATCTAACTTCTAAAATTTTATCTTCTCCATTTTCATCTTTAAATGCAGGAACAGTAATTGTACCATAAATACTTGATTCAATAACTGAATCATGCTTGAATGTTACATCAAAATAATCAAGTGCTAATTTAAGACCATTTGGAAAAGTGAAAGATAAAACCTCATTAACAGATAAACTTATTTTACCTGAAAAACCATCTGGTGTTCCTAATAAAATATTATATCCTCTTAATTCTGAATTTTCAGTATCTGAATGATTTGATAATATTTGAGGTAATCCAATTACTACTGATTCAATATAAATGCCTTTAAATTCTTCTCGGTCATCTAATTCTGCTTCAATAATGTTTGTTGTGTCAGAAAAATCAAATTTAACTGTTTGAAAATCAATAGTAAAATCTGTATTAGTAATTTTAGCAGGATAATTAAGACTAAAACTTATATCGTTTGAATATGTAATCCCGTTTTTTGTTGTAAAACAAAACTCCCCAATATCACATTCAACAATTGAATTAGTATTTTCTATCGCTTCGCCAGTATCAGGGTCAAATGGAATGAGAATAGATCTTGGAATTTCCAAACCAATGGAAAGACCAATATTCAGACTAATATCTGGTATTATAATTTCTTTAATAAACTCTAAAACTGTTGTTCCAATCCAGTTTAAAAATAACCCATCTAATTTATTGGTTTCAATTAAGTTGTCTTCATTTTTTAAATATAGTTCAAAAACTACATTGAAGATTGATATATTTTCAACAATAAAATATTGATTGTTATTAAAATTCTCTAATATTTCGTAAATTTTATTTTCCAGAGTTTCAGATGTTGGATACGGAATAGATTCTGTTGGCGAATAATTATTATTGATGTTATCTACAAATATGTTTTGAGGGGTTTCATCTTCAATTATGTTTATTAATACTAACTTTACAAGTTCGTATTCTGATATAGATGTTAAAATAATTAATAAATCAAAAATACTGTCTGTATTATAACTAAAGTTTTCAAAATCAAAATCTTTTAAAAATCTTAAAACTTTCCAACTATATCTGTAAGTAACAGGCATTGATGAAAAATCTGAAGTATTTGGATTTATTACTAATTTAAAACCAGTGCCCAAAATTTCAAACTCAAGGCTTTTACTTAATAAATTTAATTTGTAAAATGCAGTATCGTTAAAATTACTTTTTTCTACAACTAAATTATCGTAATATATTTCTTGTAAAACGGTTTCCAACTTAGTTTTAAGAAATGATAATTCCTCTGGTAAATTATCTAAATTTACAAGTGTATCTATACTTGGGTAAAATTTTTGTAATTGCATAATGTTTGATTTATAATAAAATTCAATCGTTTATTTTAGATACCTTTTTGTGTTAAGGTGGTTTTGTATTAATATTGAAAAAATCGGGAAAACTTTTTATCATGATATTAAAATACAAATTAACAGGAAATATAATAAAAAACAAGAGAATACTTTTTTCCTTTGAAAATCTAATTGTTAATTTTAATCAGAACGAGTCTCTGATTATTCCATTCAATATGAGTAAACAGGAACAAACCATCTGTAAAGTAAAAACTGTCTTGGTTAATGTGTTTTTTTTCATTTCTAAAAAATTGCATCTGTGTAAAATTAACATGCATCTGATTTTCGTTGTTTGTTATTGAAACAAGAAAATCGTCCTCAGTATATTCTGACAAATTTATCTCTATTTCGCTACAGTTTATACATGAATCAATTAATTTATAATGATCATTAATATCATAACATTTTATTGATAGATTTGGTAAGCTATCAATAAACAGGAAGCTTGGTAACTCAATATTTTTACTAATTAATTTCAAAGTGTTGTCTTCTTTATTTATAAAGAACTGAGTTAGGCATATTGGATAAGTTAGACAACAGTCTGTTGTGTGTATGTTGTATTCAATATATGGAAATAAATTTTTGAAAGATGGTTTATTTATATGATGTCCATCTTCTATTATTAAACCTGTCCTAAAGTTTGGATTATGTTTAGTATTCTCAATAAAATAATCAAAAATCATAGTATCAATTTTATTTTTCACACATACAATTCTAAAAATGGTATCAAAAGGCAATATTAATCTATTATCGTCTACTTTAACTTCTCTATTATTATTTTGTTTAATATCATTTGTTTCAATATTATTAAAATAGTAAAATTCATAAACTGAATTATTAGAAATTATATTTCCTGTTGAACTGTTCTTGTAACAATCAATATCACAATATCGACGATTATCACCTGACTTTTCATTCAATAAAACAGTATTATATTCTCTAAAAGTTTGTTGAGAAAATGTAAATATTGGTATTAATAAAATAAGCAACAAAAAATTTATTTTTTTTATATTTTTCAAAATTTTTTCCATTATTCGAATAAATGTTTAAGGTTAATAATAGTATAAAATCGGTAGTGCATACTAAATATATATTCGTTGTAGTTTTTCACTCCCATATACACCCCTTTACTAAAATAGAAATTAGAAAATAAAGGATTATTAATTACCATAGTTTGATTTCTATTTGTGTTTTCAAGCACCAAAATAATCTGTTCACTTAAATCACAATTATCATATAAGTTTATGCTTCTACAGTTTTCACAACTATTTACCAACTCAACACTATCTCTTATCACATAAACAAACATATTGTATTTATTATAATTATATACTGTATTTTCGATTAAATTATCAGAACTTAAACACAAATTATTTCCTCTAAAAAAAAAATTATCAATATAATAAAAATCATCTGAAATAGTATTACCATTATATGAGTTAGAATAATAGGCATTAGGATAAAGACTATTTTTAGGATTTTGTGCTACAACATAGTGTCCTTTTTTAAATTGTGTAAAAACCTTTGCTATATAACGATATTCAAATCCACAAAATTCTGATTCAATTTTATTAAACCAAAGAGACATTGTGTCTTTTTTATTTTTTACAACAACTATTTTTTCATTAGATGTTATATTTATATCCCTGTGATCAAAACATTTATTGCAAAATATTTGATAAACAGAGTCTTTGCTTTGAATTACTCCATTCTTTTGTTCAAACTGAATTCTGGTTTCATTTGAATCAAGAATATATAGATGTTCGTTATTACAAGGATTTATAGGTTGTGCTATTGTATTGACAGCAAAAAAAAGTAGAAATATTAAAAAAATATTTTTTATGGATTGTTTTATTACGTCTATCATCCTTTGAGTCCTATCTTTTTCAAATGTTTTTTTGATTTTTGGGTAACCTTTATCTATATAATCCAAATAATTTTTTGATTGAATTAGAGGTACATGGTAATGCCCTGTTTGAAGTGTCCCATTTGTTAATGTTCTTAACCTTGAAACTCTATAATGTATCTCATTAGACAAATAATCTCCTCCAGAACCTTTTTTTGCAGTTATATCGGATTTTTTAGGAGTTGTGGTATCTGTTAATTGATTTGGTGTATAATCAAATTCCCATTTTATATCATAATCTGGGTTTACATAACCTGGTAAAATACGAAACACAGGATCAGTTTTCCAAAATATATTTTGTATATGTGTAAGATTTTCAATCCTTTCATGTCCTTCAGAAAACTCTAAATCAAAATTTTTAACATCTATAACTACACTCCCCATACTATCAAATTTATAAATAAAAAAATTGTCATCTTGTTGAAAGTTTACTTCATTTGTTATCCCTAAAATACTATAACTATATTTAAAATTATTGTTATAGTAGATACGATACTCTTCTCCTGTATGGGAAAGAGGAACTATTTTAGTTTCATCTAATGTGGTTTCATAAAACTGACCCCCTTTGGGAAATTCAGGAAATTTTGTGCTTACAATATTTAAGTTATCCTTCCCGCCTCCCCTAATTCTTGCAGCAAATCTATCAACCCAAAATTGGTCGGGTCCACCTTGGCTTAATGTCATAATTAAATCAACTTCCTGATACGCACCATCTGAGGGATCTATATATTTTGTAAAAAAGTCCTCTACCTTCCCCTCATCAAAATCTTTATATCTTACTGGAAAAATAGCAGTTTGAATATATATTACACCATCATCAATAGTCAATGTTTGACCGTGTAAAGATAGAGCAGCTGCACCAGAAGGATTACTTTGAGCAGGCAAAGAATCAAGAAAAAAAGGATCAAAACCTGTTAATAGGACTTTTTTGGCACCAGAAGGAGCTTTTGAGAAATCAATATTTGTATAATTTCTTGATAAGTTTTCAAAAGTTTTAATCAGCTCTACTTTGTGGTTTGTAGATTGTAATAAAAATGGATGGCTTTTAAGTGCTACTTGCATTTTTATTCTTGCCCAATATAAAATTCTATCATCTGCATTATCCATTGCTCCTCCATTATAGGTAAAAGCTCTAACTCTACTAATAATTTTGGTTGCATACTCTTCAACTAAGTTTCTTAAAGCATCTGCAGAAGTATTGTCATTAGGAATGGTATTCAGCTGTTCAATGTAGGTATTTACAATATCTTGTGCTTTCTCACTTATTACTGTTCCATCGCTTTCTGTTAGTGTGCCAGCATTATCTTTAAATATAAAGTGATTTTCGTTTGTTAAATATATTTTACCATTAGTGAACGATTGAATATCAATATCTTCAACTGTAATTATGGTTTCTGAACCAATTATTTGAATATTAGTAATTGTATAGTTTTCAACTAAATTACTATTATATTTAATACAAATAATATTTCCAATTATATACTCTTTAGAGTTAAGGTCGGAAGTAATTGTGATTTTTTTTGTAGTGCTATCATAATCTGCACTATGCGAAACGAAACTTTTAGCACCTCGTTCTTCTTCTAAATTGCGAGTATAAATTGCAGGAAAAGGAACAGAAGATGCAAAACTTTTTGTAGAAAAAACTAAACCATCTTTTGTATAAACATAAATTGGAGTTATGGGAAATACAACATGATTATTAAAAGTTGTTTTATTAATTCCTTGTATGCCAACTTTGTATCTATAGAATCCATTCGTAACAAAAAAAACATCACTATCAAAATATTCCAACTTAAAATATCTATTATGATTTGTATTGAACTCATTTTTTGACTCATCTTCTAATGATTCTTTTTCATTTTGGTTGAGACACAATAATAATAAATTTTCTGTGTTTTTCCTTGCTAAATTAGCATCGTTTAATTGTATTAATAAAATATCTTCGCCAGTATCTGGATCAACTATTTTTTCATATCCTAATCTTAAATTTTCATTAAGAAATGATATTTCAAAAAAGGAATTGTTTAAACTAAGACCATATTCTTTATCATAAACTTTATCTTTAAATTTACTTGTTATTTTATTAGATAAAAAACTTCTCGCAAAAAACACAACTTTATCATTTCCTTCAATATCATCGTCGTCTTCAAAAGAAACACCAGTTTCTGCAAAAAAACCAAATTCATCAGTATCATCTTTAAGTGTTCCACTTATGTATTTTATACCTTGATTGTATAAAAATTTTGAAGGATCATTTTTATTTCCTAATCTTGGCGTGTCAATAGGACCAAAAATATTATCAGTATAATTTTCTGTTTTTAGGATAGAGTCAGGTAGAACATTTGCTGAATTAAAATCTCTAAAATAATGTAGTTTAATATACCAAGCTACATTTCTCTTTGTACTTGAGTCTATTTCAATGTTAGGAAAATAAAAACTTATTATATGAGTATCAATTATATCATCGTATATATACATCATATTAATAAACCTTGTTGGTTTTATGGCAGAAGGATTATGAATGTATAAAATAGGACTATTATTATTATATAGAAGAGGTAATTTTAATTTAATATTATTAAAAGGCTCATCATGATCCATACTCCTATCGATTATCAAAATTGGCCAACCAGTGGTTTCATAATCTACATTAATAATATCTGTTTCGGAATTTCCAAGACTTAAATTATAATCCGCCCCGTATTTGTAATTATCATATAAATTATAGGAATATCCTATGTCATTTCGGATATCAAGATAAAGCTTATTTTTTGTATAAAATTTGCTTATCACTTGTGAGTATAATTCATTATCTTTAAATAGTGAATCAGAATTATAAACTTTCAGTCCATAATTATAGTATAGTCCAAAAAAAGCAGCAGGGTCGATAAAATTTAATATCTTTTCTTTTTCCATTTTTAAGTCAAAATCAGTTAAAACTGTTACATCAATTATATTTTCTGTTTTTCGTGCGTAATTATAATCATAAACTACATCTCCTTCTTCAAGAACAATCTCAAAACCAATCTCATAACCAATGCTTTGCTCTAAAAAATTACCAATCCAGTCTCCTTCTAAAACAGGAAAAGGTTTTATATCCTCTAATAAATCAGCAAAAATATCATCAATTCTATCATCTAAATTTGTTGGAGTGCCATATCCTAAAAGTTTAGCCGTTGGATTGCCAGTTAGTCCTAATTCATTCCATTTAACCCATAAATTTTTTATCAAATCGCTATTTGAATCAACGTCTTCTGGTATTATTTCAGAGCCACTAAAAAAAGAATTTATATTCAAACCTCGATAAACAAAATATTTCACAGAAGTAAAATCAATTTCTAACGGCTTTAATGGCTTTATAATAATATTTACCTTGGAACCCACTACAGGCTGCACTATTAAAAGTCCATCAACTACAGCAAAAGCTTTTAAGGGAATTGGTGAAGTAAACTTAGATGTAGTTCTGTATTCCATTTCGGAAATAGGTCCATAACTGTTTTCAGGGGTTTGATCTTGTAATTTGTTTTGTTCTGTAAAAAAATGCATAATTTATTTATTGATAAGTTTAAAGAAGTTTGTAAATATTTATAACACAATAAATTCCGTGTTTAATTACAACTTTGGCATATTAAAATCACTCATTAATTTTTGTTCTACTATTTTTGTCCAAATGTATTGTAACTGCAACAGTTGTGTTTTCAAAATGCTGCTTTCAAATATAAATAATTTATTTTGAAATTACAAAAAAAACGAAATATTTATTTTGAAATCTATTGACAATTGTTAAATATTTGTTTTAATGTATTTATAATCAACTGTTTATTTTTATTTAAAAAAATGAGTTTTTTTTGAAAAACAAACGAAACAATACAAAATGCAAAGCATAAAAGACATGTTTTGTTCTGTCTTAAATGCTGTACCTACAAATTCAAAGTCAATATTTGTAGCCACATCTTCTTCTACTATTGTTACAT
>JAOZTW010000106.1 GCA_029938985.1 Bacteroidales bacterium
AATAATAGAAGACAACGGCTATTTTGTTGATAAAACTATGCTTATAAAAGAGTTTTTTGATAATGGGAATTATACAATGTTAATGCCTCGTCCTAAAAGATTTGGAAAAACACTAAATCTTTCGATGATTGAACATTTTTTTGATATTCGGAAAAAAGAAAGTGAAAAATTATTTGCCGAGTTTGAAATAGCAAACGAAAAAGATTTTTGTGAAAAATATCAAAATAAATATCCTGTAATAAACATAACGCTAAAAGATATTGATGAAACAAACTGGACAGATTGTTTTGAAAGTTTTAAGGAAATTATTGTAGAATTATATGACAAATTTGATTTTTTATTAAAATCAGACAAATTAAAAGAAAATGACAAAAATACATTTAAAGAAATAATATCAGAAACGGCATCTTTAATAAAATACAAATCAAGTTTAAAAAATTTAAGTAATTATCTACAAAAACATTTTGACGAAAAAGTAATAATACTTGTAGATGAATATGATGCCCCCATAATAAGTTCATTTGTAAATACACCTGTACCAATAAAAAAGGAAAAAGGAAAAACTTCATACTATGAGAATGTAATTGGTTTTATGCAGTCATTTCTTGGTAAAGCATATAAAGGAAATGAAAATAATTTAAAAAAAGGATTACTAACAGGTGTGATGCGTGTTGGTAGAGAAAGTATTTTTTCAAAGTGGAATAATTTTGAAGTTTATGGAATTAACTCACCATATTTTGCAGATAAATTTGGCTTTACGAAAAAAGAAACAGAAAAATTATTGAAATATTTTAATTTACAAAACAATAAAGAAGAAATTGCAAAATGGTATGACGGATACAAATTTGGTGATATTGAAAATATATACAACCCCTGGTCTATTGTAAGTTATGTGTTAAATATAAAAAATGGATTTAGAGCTTATTGGGTAAATACGAGTAACGATAGTATGTTAAAAGAACGAATTACCGTTGAAAACATAAAAAATGCTGTTGTGGATTTAATAAATAATAAACCGATAATACGAACAATAAAAGAAAATTTTGTATTCCCTGATTTTGAGTTTGATACAGAATTAATCTGGACATTATTATTTAACGGTGGTTTTATAACACCAATCCAAGAAATTTCGCTTCACAGATATGAATTCAGAATACCAAACTACGAACTCAAATTTGTTTTTACTAACATAATTTCAGAATGGATAAGAAAACGATATAAATTTAATCAAGATTTGTTAATAAACACTTCTAATTATTTAATAAACAATAACCTATCTGATTTTGAAACAGGGTTTAAACAAATACTTGGCGATACTTTAAGTTATTTTGACATTGCATCAAATAAACAGGGAGAGCAATTTTATCATGTTTATACACTTGGGTTACTTTCCGTTTTAAGTGATGACTATATAATCAGCTCAAACAGAGAAGGTGGCGAAGGACGATATGATATTGTTTTAATTCCACGCCACAAAGGAGATAATGGAATAATTATTGAGATAAAACAAATTGAAAATCAGCAAGAAAATGAAGATAAAACAGATTTTATAGACCGAATAAATGCTAAAATAAACGAAGCACTCGAACAAATAGAACGAAAACAATACTACAAAACTCTAATAGCCCACAGAATAGAGTTAGATAAAATTAAAAATGTTCCAATAGTATTTGCAGGAAAAGAGCCTTATATTTTGGAATTGCCAAATGAAAAAAAAGAAAATTAAAACGTATAAGCGAGTATATAAGGAATGATACAATTATTCAATGGTGCAATGATACAATTATGTAATTATAAACCAATAGGTTAAAAAATACAAATGTGTAAAAACTTTTGTATGGGTACTTAGCTGATTACTAAGAAATGATACAATTATTCAATGGTTCAATGAATACCTCTGCTGGTGCGAGCTTGTAGCTCGTATCCAACCTACTATAGCAGTGCAAAAAAATAATGCAGAATATGAAGCTGTAATTTATATTGACTTATTATAATGGGTTGGATACGAGATATAAATTCGCACTAGCTGAGGGCTTTTTTTTGTGTTTTAGTGAAAAATATTTTTTTAATAAAAAATTATTGCGAACTTTGCAACTTGTACGATACGAAATAAGTGTAGGTAGATGCAACTAAAAGACCGTAACATAGTTGGGAAATGAAAATAACAATTATTTTTGGGAAAACAATAAATTAATATGCAAAAACAAAAAGTAACAGCTAAAGAAATTTATGACTTGTTAGTCTATGAATTTAAAATAAAAGAACAGGTTGGAAGCGTAGAAATCATACTTGGAGGAGTTTCCGCTAAATACAACGGCAAAGATGCAATTGGCGATTTATTACAAGAATGGCTTGGGGAGTGGTTGAAAGAAAACAATTATTATTTTAGGCAACGACAAAACACTCAAGAGTTTCCTGATTTTTTACTATCAGAAGAAGAAAATACAGATTTTTTAGAATTAAAGACTTTCAACGCAAATGCAAGCCCTGCTTTTGACATTGCTAATTTTGATAATTATTGTGCTTCTTTGTTGAAAATTCCAGAGCGGATTGAAGCTGATTATATGATTTTGAGTTACAAAATGGAAAATTCAAAATTATCAATTGATAATATCTGGCTGAAAAAAGTGTGGGAAATGTCAAGCCCGTCAGGACAAAATCCAATAAAATTACAAGTAAAACGAAATCAGATTTATAATTTACGTCCTTGTACATGGTACTCAACTCGTATAAAGTATTTTCCTTTCGACAACAAAATGGACTTTCTTTCTGCAATATACGATACATTGGAATTATACCCCCAATGTGATAAATACAAAGACGATTGGATGAGTAAAGTAAAAACAAAATATTTTGAAAACACTGGGATTAGGCTGTAACCCATGCAGTTTCAAGTACTACTGGTTTATCTTTTTTGCTCTGTAATATTAATTAATCTGTCTGATATTGCTTTAATAACAGTAACGGCAACAGTATTCCCAAGTAAATCAAAGGCTAATGCTTTTTTAACAGGTATTACAAAAATTTCAGGATAACCGAAAAGACGTAAACCTTCTCGAATAGTTAATCTACGAAGCCCACTCCCATCAGGTACAGCAATTTTTATCATATCTGTCGCAACTAATGTTGGAGCTATATCATTAGGGTCTAATATTTTATTAATTTCAAAACTAAGTTTTCCTGTTACAATATTATAACCTTTAGCTTTCGTTTTATCATATTTTCTTGAAGTAATAATTCCATTCTCTGTTTCTTCTTTGATTAATTTTTTGGGGTGTTCAAATCGTAAATATCCTTTTTCTACTAAATCATCTAAAAGTTCCTCGGTATCAAAACTGTTTAATAGATTTCCTGATGGAAAAAATGTTTCTATTTGTTTAAAAGTCAATGGCATTCCATCCATCCAATCAATACCAATTTGAGGAGCCCAATGTTTTTTTCGTCTCTCTTTAAATAGTCTATTTAAAAGCTGAATTTGAATATCCGAACACTTACCTTTAATACCAATATCCCAACTATGAATATTATTTTTACCGCCTCTTTTATCCTTTATAGATTTGCCGTATAATTGTTCAATAGAAAAATGAGATAATAGCTTTTTACTAAAATCAGTATTTAATGTTGACTTTCCTTTTTCTAAAATATTGTTTAAGACCTTTCTATTAGAAGTAAAGTTATCTAATGATACATTTTTAGATTTTGTCCCAACAATAAATACACGTTTTCTTGATTGAGGTAAACCAAAATCAACACTATCAAGTACTTTCCAAGTTACGTCATAACCTAAAACTTGATTTAGAATATGTAAAATTGTTTTTAATGTTCGTCCTATTTTATCTTTTTTATTTTCTAAATCATGTTTAACAAGACCTTCAACATTCTCAAGAATAAACCCTTTAGGTTTGTGATATTTCAATATTCTTTCTATTTCAAAAAACAATGTTCCTCTGGTGTCAGCAAAACCGTTTCGTTTCCCACCCGAACTAAATGGTTGACAAGGAAATCCTCCTAATAAGTAGTCAAATTCAGGAATATCTTCATTTTTCACTTTAAATATATCACCTACAAAATTTTCATGATAATAATTTGCTTTAAGTGTCTCAATTGCATGATTTTTAATTTCAGAAGTTAAAACACATTCTGTTTTAAATCCTTTTTCATTACATGCTTGTTCAAAACCAAGACGTATTCCACCAAGTCCTGCAAATAAGTCGATAAATTTTATTTTATTTGTCATTTTTTGAAGTTTTGTATTTAACATTGGGTGCTACTGTTTTATTAATTTCTTCTGAAATGTTTATGATAATTCCATACATTTCTATTTTGGAACAACCTATAACATATAGGCATTGCATAAAAAATGCAGCACTAAATGTTCCTCTACTAATTTTACTATCGACAGAAGATTTTGTCTCTTTATACCCATTATCATTTAGTAACCGAACTAAACCTTCTGTTGATAAGCCTCGTTTAACTAATTCTGATTTAATTATGCGTTTTACTATAGTGTTCCAATCATACATTATTTTTGTTTTGATTATTTTTGCAAATATGAGAATTTATTTGCATATTTGCAAATAAAAAGATAAAATTTTTTAAGTACCGTACAGTAGCTTGTTTGAATAGCCAGACATTCAGACTGTTGTGTTAATTGTGTTTTTTCCACTTCACAGCACAAGCCACCGTCAAGCAGTATTCTATAAACAAATGAACACATTGCAGAGCATACGAGATGATCCCCTATTTTTGTTTCCCACAACTGCTGCGAGCTTGTAGCTCGTATCCAACCCCGTATAGCTGTACAAAAAATAATGCAGAATAATCTGTAATATATATTGACTTATTATAATGGGTTGGATACGAGCTATAAATTCGCACTATCAAGGGGCAAATGTGCAAAGTTGAAATATTGGCTACCCATTTTAAATTATAAATAAGAGTTCCGAGGTTTTTGAGGCATCGAAACTCGGACACTTAGAGACGTTCTAAGTACCCATACAAAAGTTTTTACACATTTGTATTTCTTTAATGAACTGGTATATAGTCATTTAATTGTATCATTGAACCTTTGAATAATTGTATCATTCCTTACTTTACGTGGGTAGCCTAATTTTATTAAAGTGTAAACCAATTCTTAATTCCTAATTGTCACTTATGTTCTTACGTCTCTTTTTTCTTATTTCAGACAATCCTTTATATAAAATTGGTATCCAACCTAATACAGGGATAAAAAAAGCAATTGTTAACGGTCTTTTAATAAACACTGATAGTAAACTAAAAATATTAAAATTGTATTTAGAAACATCATCGTATTTATACTTATTATACTGCCAATCAAAACTATGAGTATTTAGCACCCAGAAAGGATAAAAATACCTATGAAATTTCTTTAAATTTTTTAAATTTAATTTAATTTTTTCGCCCCATTTATACGGATTTTTCCCATGTTTATTTACCGCTTCTGTAAGCTGTTTTTGCATTATTGCTTGAACTTTCTTTGAAATTTTTTTAAATTCGCCATGCGAAATATCCACATAAGGTTTGTCAATCATTTCATACGGTTTTATTCGTTCTCCCATAACAAAAGTAATTTTGGCAGGAAAAGCAAAATAAAAAAACCATGGTTGAAATACTGCAAGTAAAGTAGTAAAACCAACTGGTAAAAAAGGAATTCCAATTTTATTTATAAAATTATTTAGTTTTTTCCACCTCACGGAATAAGGATTGTTATATTCAGCATTTACAGTAGAAAAACTAATTATATCTGTTTGATGTTTAATACAAATACGAATTAATGAGGTTTTAATTTGTTGAATTTGATATTTATTATCAAATCCTTTAGCTACCCCAGCCACACCTTCGGGGTAGAGTAAAATATTTTGATCTTTAAAACGCATTACGGTGTCAAAATTTTTGTAATTAGCATCTATACAACCCGCTCTTTTCCATAAATTTGTTACCAAATATGGATTCATATACGGATATTCTAAAAGCATGGGTGCAGAAAGTGAGCGTAAAATATTTTTACCAAAACCAAATCGTTTACAAAATCCTTGATTAAACATTATTGCGTCCCAAGGAAATGCCATTCCTGAATGATTAGTCGCAAATATAATTGGAACATCGGGATTGTTACGTTCAGGAAGTTTATCAAAACCAATAAAAAGAGAACGAAACCAGTATTTTGCTATCGGTTCAGTATAATGAACCAAACCCTCAACATATTTTGGATCATAATATTCATGATATATTTTTTTATTCTCTTCAATTTCTTCTTCTGGAAAATCAAATCGAGTAAGTCTTTTTTTCCTATCTGAGTGCAAATTTTTCATTTTTTTTTGTTTTATATTTTGCAAATATAAAAATTCAATTCATTAATCATTAAATTTTAATAACTAAATGTAGAATTTTAATAAATAAATATTAATAAATCCTTATTTTACAAATGATTAAAAAAAATAATTATACTTATTTTCTTTAATTTATGATTTTTAAAAAAAAAATATTAATTTTGGGCTAAAATTTGGATAAGATAATTTGAATTATTCATGAAATAAATATGAACAAAATATATTCATTTGAATTAAATCGTTACATTAAATAACATTTCTAAAATACTCATTTTCTTTATAAATACAAAATTAATAACTCCTTATAAAAAATTATGAAATTAAAATTCTTAAAATACGAATTAACTGCTGTAAATGTGCACTTTAAGAGTTTGTAAATAAATTAAAAAAGTTTTTTCATGATGTTTTGGATTATAAAATATAGAGTCCTAATTTTATTTGTGTAGCCAATTTATTCACTATTAATTAACCTAATTATATGAAAATTAAATTACAAACTAAATTATTAATATCAATACTTTCAGCCACAATTTTTGTATATCTTGTTGCTTTTGGTTTAATAATATACAATATAAATATAAATACAACAAATAATGCAGTAAATCAAACTGATTATCTGTCGTTACAATCTGCAAAATATTTTGAAGAGATTTTAAATAAAGATGTTGCAATACTAAGAACTCTAAAAAACACTTTTTCTGGTTTTAATAAATTGCCAGAACACCGAAGGTTGCAACTTCAAGACGAAATATTGAGAAACATAATGAATGAAACAACTCAATTTTCTTCATTAGCTTTAAACTGGGAAATTTATGCTATTGACACTGGATATCATAAACCTTATGGCAGGTTTCGTTATCTATATTATTGGCTTGATGGTAGATTGGTTTCAAAAATAGACACATTAGATATTAATGGAGGTAAAATTAATAGTTTGTACGAAAATATTAAAATTGGGAAAAAAGAAGTTATAACAAAAGTATATTATGATAGATATACCGAAAGTGCGGAAGATATATTAATGTCAAGTATCGCTGTTCCAATCATTAACAATGATAGATATGAGGGATTAATGACATGTGATATTACTCTAAGTCGATTTAATCAAATGATTTCGGAAATAAAACCTCTTAAAGCAACTAAAACATTTTTAATTACCAATGAAGGTAATTTTGTTACTTTTTTTAATGAACAATTTATCACTAAATCTGTTACAAAATATTATAAAAAAGAAGATGAAAAATATAATATCCTTGAAAATGTAAAAAAAGGAAAACCAATTTCATTTTTCACCACAGACTCCTTAAACAGAGAACATTATGTTACTTTTAAACCTATTGATATTGGAGGGTTTAACACCCCTTGGTCGTTTTGTATTTCAATTCCACTTGATATTATTAAACAACAAGCCAATAGACTTATGTGGATTTCTGTAATTGTTGGTTTTATTGGTTTAATTTTTATTTCTTTTGTTATTTGGATAATAGCAAGAAATATAACGAAACCTTTATTTAATACTTCGCAAATAATTAAAGAATTATCTGAAGGAAACATATCTAATACTCTAAAAGTGAGTGATTTATCAAAAGATGAAATTGGAGAAATAGGTAGTTCGCTTAACTTGTTGATTGATGGTTTAATACAAACTGCTAATTTTGCCAAAAGTATTGGTACAGGAAATTTGAATGCCAAATTTGAAATCCTAAGTAAAAAAGATGTTCTTGGTAATTCGCTTTTAGAAATGCGTAAGAGCTTAAAAATAGCACAAATTGAAAATAAAAAAAGGAAGAAAGAAGAAGATATCCAAACATGGATTACACAAGGTGAAACAAATTTTGCAACAATTTTGAGAGAACATAATCAGGACTTAAATGAACTTTCGTACCAAATTATTAGTAATCTTGTAAAATATTCAGAAGCTAATCAAGGTGGATTATTTATTATTAACGACAATGATAAGGAAAATCAATACATTGAACTTGTTGCAAGTTACGCTTATGATAGAAGAAAAATTCTCACAAAAAAAATCCAAATGGGAGTAGGTTTGATTGGCAGAGCAATACAGGAGTCGGAGACTATATATATGACCGATGTACCAAACAATTATGTAAACATTACATCGGGACTTGGAGAGCGAAACCCCAAGAGTTTACTTATTGTTCCGCTAAAATTTAACGAAGTTATTTATGCAGTTGTTGAGTTAGCATCTTTTTCTGATTTTAAACCTTACATAAGAAGATTTATTGAAAAAATAGGAGTAAGTATTGCATCAACAATTGGTACAGTAAAAATTACTGTACAAACCTCCACCTTAGTTAAAGAATTAACTAAACAGTCACAAGAACTTGCGGCACAGGAAGAAGAGATGAGACAAAACATGGAAGAAATGCAAGCAACACAAGAAGAAACAACGAAAAAAATATTTGAATTAGAAAATTTTGTAAATGCAATAAATATAGTTTCTCTCGTAGCAGAATTTAACTTAGATGGCAAATTAATAAGTATAAACGACAACTATGTCAATTTATTAGGTATTTCAAGGAGTGAATTAATTGGTAAGTTTCAAGGTAGTTATTCTGTTAGTAAAGAACGCATAAAAAACCATTTTGAAATTTGGGAGAAAATTAAAAATGGTGAGGTTATCAAATTAATTCAAGAAATACAAATTGAAGAAAAAATAATCAAAATAAATGAGGTTTATTCTCCTGTTTATGACGAATTTGGAGAGATTATTAAAATACTAAATATTTCTATTCAAATATAAAGAATTAAGAATTAGGAATTCCTAATTCTTATTTCCTGTTTGTTGAAAATAACCTTTATCATCAAAACCAAACAAGCTCTGAGGAAATTTTTTAATATAACTATTATAAACCTTCACTTGTTCATTAAACCTTCTTCGTTCAACCGAAATTCTGTTTTCTGTTCCTTCTATTTGAGCTTGCAAATCTCTATAACCCTTAACTGCCTGTAATTCTGGGTAGTCTTTACTTTGAGTTAAAAATAACTTTAGAGCAACCGACAATTCATCTTGTTTGTTTTGAAAATCTTTTATTTGTTCATCTGTTAGTTGTGAAGCATCTATATTTAAAGCATTTGCATTATTTCTTGCTTCTACTACCATAGACAAAGTTTTTTTTTCGTAATTTGCCGCAGCTTCAACTGTTTCAATTAGTTGCGGAATTAAATCAGCACGTCTTTGATAAACATTTTCAACCTGTGCCCATTTTGAAGCAACATCTTCGTTCATGCCTACAGCTTTGTTGTTTATTGAAACATAGGAAGATAATATAATGATAAAAAATAAAACTATCGCACCAACTGCTCCTATTAGAATAGTTTTATTCCTTTTTGTATTTTTCTTTTTTGATTGTTTAGACGAATTTTTAATTTTTGATAATAACTGAATAGCAGGGGAATAACCTGCTTTTAATTTTAAAGATTTATCTGCAAATTTTTGAGCATTTCCTAGTGCGTAAAAATCGTCCTCAGCTTTCCATTTGTCAAAATGTGCCAATGCTAAACTAAAATTATTTTCAGCAGAAAAAGGATTTAGATTTATAGCCTGTTCAAACTCAGTTATAGCATAATCCCAATTCTTGGCATACAAATGTTCCCTCCCATTTTTAACATGATTTTGTAATTGGATTTGCGAATTATTCCACTCACTTTCCGACAAACCAGTTTCTAATGCAATCTGTTTGAGTTGTTCTGGCGTATAGTTTAATTCTTTATCCGAATATTGTAATTCATACATTTTTTGTACAAAAGTATCTAAATTATTCATTTTATATAGATTATGGTGTTTAGTGAAAAAGAAAAAATAATTTACAATTTAATCTTGTTTTTTGGAAATCAATTTTTCAATTAATTCTTATTTCATTGGTTAGTTCATTTTTATTATCCAAACTATTAACAAAACCCGAATCTACTAACAATTTGCCACATTCTTCTATTGCAGCAACTATTCCGTCGGTGGTTTTATTATTTTTTATTCCATCAATAATAATTTGAACTACATTATTCCAAGCCGTCTGTTCAACTTTACTATTTATTCCACTATCTGCCATAACCTCCACGTTATGTTCAAATTCGCTTATAAAAATTAAAATTCCAGTTCTGTCTTTTGTATTAAAAACCTCTTCTGTTATAAAAGCTTCTGTGGCTCTTTTAAGAACCATTTGGGTTTCTCTTTTTTCTGAAATTATTGCTCTTTTTAAAAAAGGAACAAATTGAACTGAAAGAAACGTAAATAACATAAATGCTACTATTATCAAGCCATATGTCAGCATGTTAAATTCAAAGGGTAATAGCCATAATTGGGATAAAATATTTAGAAAAATAATTGCTACTACACCAGATATTGAGGCTGCAATATAAGAAGCTTCATAATAATTATCACTTTTTTTAACAAAATAAGTAACTATTTCTCCCGAAGTAGTATCTTCTACTTTTTTGACCGTGTTTTTAATTCGTTTTTTTTCTTCTTCCGAAAAATTTATTTTTGACATTATTTTGATTTATAGGTTCTAAGTGAAATTAAAATAATAAGTAGCTCAAAGACACACCGTTTTTTGTTTTTAAATAATTTAATAATCTACGAATAGCGAGCTATTTAATGAAAAGTCGGGAAAACTTTTTATCATAACATTAAAGCATTGATTACTTGCTTTT
>JAOZTW010000683.1 GCA_029938985.1 Bacteroidales bacterium
ATTTTATAAATTATTGATAATCAATATAAAATGAAAGCAAAAACTTTAGTTATATATTGTCGTATATTGTTGGCATAAATATTTTATAGTAAATCAAAAAACAAAAATAATAAAAAATTGTTATAAAAATATCTAATATCTAATATCTTTAAAAATAGCGTAAGATTAAAAAATCTTACGCTATATGAAACTAATGAAAAAGCGTGTTTGAAGCTATATTTTTATTTGAGTATTTGTTTCAAATTTGTGTTTATCAATTATTATTAAATTTCTATTTGTGCATTTGTTGTTGTGCTTGCATCCATATTCAATCCTTGTGGAATTACGGCATTTTTTCCTTTTATGAAAAAAGGAACAAATATCAATGGCCAAAGAATAAATAATGAAACAACAAATATTCCCCATGCTATGGCTTTTTGATTTTGACCTTCACGCATTTGAACATTGCTTGATAATGGTATTTGTTGTCCATCTACCGCTTGCACACTATTAACCTTAATTGAAATAACACCTGGCTTACCAAACATTTTCGGTTTTTGTGCATGAACAACTGTACCTTTGGCTATTGAACCAGCAGGAATTACAACTTCGCTATCAGCAATGACATCGTAAACAACTCTAAAATCAATATTTTGTCCTGCAACTAAATATTGTGAACTTATTTGTTGTGTTGTTTGTAAGGTTATAGCTGTTCCTGCTCGTAAGGTAATATTATTATCTCCTTCGTTAATTTTGATAGATGTTCGCAAAGTGTCGATTATAATGTGCTCTTCTTCTACATTTTTATGATAAATAGCGTCTTCTATATTAGCAAAATTAATAGCATTAACAGTTTGCATCTGAAAATATAGTAATAAAAATATAAATGCTAATCCTATAACTATTTGATTTGTTTTAATTAAATTATGTTTGTTAATATCCATATTTATAAAGTTTAAAATTGTTTGTATTTTTTCATTAATTTTTTTCCAACTGTTTTATCTACAATTGAAAATTCTACACTAATGTCATAAATTGTAATACCACTTGCTCTCGCAATAATATAATATGACTTATCTGCTTCACAATTAACAATTAATTGTGCATTATTTGACAAACTTACCCAACCAGTTAATTCGGCTGTAAAATAATGCTCGCCAGGATGCACAAAATGATACTTGTATTTTTTTTTCTTGAAATTACCTATAAAATTACCATCGCAAGATATTTGCACTTGATATCCCCTGCTTTTTTCGCAAAACACATATACTACTGCTTGTCCTGCTGGTGGTGTAACTTCTTGTGATTTTAACTCAAATACACTAAATAGGTGTAAAAAAATAATTAAACTCAACAATTTCACTAAGGTTTTTTTTTTCATATTTTAATTTGATTAGTTGTCAAAAAAATCTATTTCGACAGATAAGTAAATAATAATTTAACAGGGTTTGTTCATAAAAAATAAAATCAGAAAATAAGAAGCTTATTTTCAAATTATTATAATTGATGATGTTTGATTATTCGTTTTTGTTCAACAAAAAATAAATTATTAATTTAAAGAAAAACAGTGGCTTAATTAAGGCTTATTTTTTTTATGAACAAACCCTGAATAATTTAAGGCAATATAAAAATTATTCTTTTTCAAATTCATATTCGTCTCCAGATTCGTTTTCCAATATTAATTCTGTATTTGTTAGACGTAAAATTTCCATTTCTACTTTACCTGCATCGTCATAGTCTATTTCTATTATTTCTTTTCCTTCTTCCCAAGTCCATTCTCCTTTTAATATTACGTCACCTTCTTCATAATTATATTCAAAATCACCATCCCCTTCAAATTCCCAAATTGCATCGTATATATATTTATTGCCATCAATTTCTTGCAATTCCCACTCGCCTGTAAGTCGGGCTTTTTTGGTTCTTAAACTCATTACTGGTCCGTCTTCATATTTACTGCAACTACTAAAATTAAACAGTAAAATAACTGCTACTACTACAATAAAAAACTTTCTGTTTTTAAAGTTCATAATTAAAAAATATTAAATGTTAGTAAAAAGAAATTAGTATAATTTGTTTTGAATTGCTAATTTCCACGTAATTGAATTTAATTGATTTGTTAAGATTAATAAATTTTATTTTAATTTAGCATCTTTCTAAATTTTAAAATGATAATATGTACTCATTTTTCGTCCTATTTATTTGTTGTATGTATCATATTACATGTAACTTACAGAATATAAATGGAACTAACTTTTTTGACAAAATAGCCAATTTTTAACTCCTTACCCCAAATCCCCTAATAGTTAAATAGTTTAGAAAGCCCTGACAGCCCGAACACGGTAGCTGCTATTCTTATTGTAGCTGCCCTGATGGCCATTGTCGAAACCCTGTAACCAAGCGTCGTTACCACTGTCCTCGGAAGAACTCCAATAGTAATCTTCTGTAAAATCACCAATATCAGCACTATGTAAATTCAAATACATTAAATTTAGTTCTTCTTTTGAAGGCAGAAACCAATCATCGTATCCATAAATAATTAATTCATCGCAAATACGAGCTGCAATTCCAGCAGTAGAACAACCATTTACAATATCAATTGTATTTTGTGCTCCCGTTCCTATTTCTGTTCCATCTGCTCCACTTATTCCTGTACCATAACAACCCCATTCTGCGTCTGTGCTTTGGTCTATATCAGTGCAACACAAACCATGTTCGCCTGTTCCATCAACATAAAATACTATTCCGCCTGCATAAATATCTCCTATCTCAATAGTTGTAGAGTTAGAAGTTGTAAAGCTAACTTGTGTGCCATAGCTTGTTCCATCATCATTTGTTGCATAGGCTCTTACGTAATACAATGTATTTGCATTTAATCCAGTAATATTAGATGAAAAACTTCCTGCACCACTTCCGTCTGTTGTATATTCGTTTGCTGTGCTTGGGTATTGGCTTGTACTCCAACACACACCGTAAGCTATTACCGAGCTTGCACCTTCGCTTGTTACATTTCCACCACAGGTTGCCGAGTTTTGCGTAACATTATTTACTGCACTTGTTGATACAACCGGCAAATTAACTGTTGGTTGCGTAAACGAAATACTGTC
>JAOZTW010000684.1 GCA_029938985.1 Bacteroidales bacterium
ATATCTTTGTTGTAGTATTATGTTTCATATCTGTTGTTATATGTAATTATTTTACAAAGATTTGAATTTTAAAGAATTATACAGATTTCAACAAAATCTGTAGGCATATTAAAATAAAAAGTTGAAAATTTATATTTGTTAAAATGCCAACTAATAAAACAAAATACATTATGAAAAAATTTATTCCATCAATTTTAATAATGCTTTTAATTAACTGTACTATTGTAGCACAGCCAGTTTTGGAAGAAGAAATAGCAGATTTAAGAGAGAGAATACTAAAAAGTGACAAGAAAATTATCCATAATAGAAAAAGTAAAAAAGTTGCTACTTGGAATAAAAGAGCAGATTTATTTATCGAAGCGGCACAAATTACAACCGAGCATCTTAAGTTTGGAATGGAAAATGTGTTCAGCAATAATATTAATAGCTCAAATATGAAAACTGTTATTGCTTTGAAAGGCGAACCAGACAGTAAAAAAAAGATAGAAGGTAGTGAGTTAGAAAAATGGACTTATGAATATATAGAACTTATAGTTTGTGGCAATTATTTAAGTGATTGCCTAATAATAAAATCAATTGTTGACAAACCGTTAATAAATGCTTATAATTCAATATTACAGGCTATTGAATTAGATAAAAAAAATAAATATGTAAATAAAATAAAAACAAAACAAAAAATAAAATTATTAAAACATCTGCTGGTACAAAAAAGCTTTGCCTTATATAAACAGGAAAAATATGTTGACTCTTTTGATTATTTAGAAAAGACAATTGTTTTAGATAAATATCCAAAATTAGATTCATTAACAGGTATTAAAACTATTGATATTTATTATTATGCAGCTCATTTTGCTTTGCAAGCAGTTATAAATAATAAAAATGAAAATTATTTTGAAAAAATAGATGAATATTACACATATTGCATTGATAACAGACATGAAAAATCTGGAATTTGCTGTGCTAACTTGGCTCGTAGTAAATTTTTGCAAGATAAAGACACAGAAGGACTTGAAATATTATTAGATGCAGAGAAGAAGTATCATGAAAATTTTGAAATTATTTTGAGTTTATTGAATTATTATCATGAAAATACTAAAAACTATGAAACAATGCAGGCGTATGCTGATAAGGCAATTGAACTCAAGCCCGATAATGTTTTATTATATTTTGTGAAAGCAGATATTTGTTCTAAAATATTCTATATTTCAGAAAATGAAAATGATTTTAAAGATGCTGTAGAAATTTATAATATTGGTTTTGAAAAAAGTAAGAAAGAGAAAAATACAATTGATGCACATTTTTCATTAGGACAATTATATTATTTTAACGCTTTGTTAATTTATGATAAAGCTCAGGATTTACCAATTACAAATCAAGATGATGAATATGAGCAAATTATAAAACAATACGAAGATAACTTAAAACTTGCTTTATCCGAAATGGAAAAAGTTTATGAATTAAAACCCAAAGATGTTTCTGCAATGAATTATTTATTGTTAATTTATAAAAAACTTAAATTGTATAATCAAATGGATATTATGCAGTTACAAATTACAATATATGAATTAGAAAATAAAAAATAGTCATCATTTTTTGTTTCTCTAAAATATTTATTAATTTTGATTTTGTTATTATAAGTGAAAAAGAAAAAAGAACTAAACCCAACCCTACTTGTTTATTATTTCATTTTCACTAATTTTTATTATTAACTGTTTTAAAACAACTATTTTATGGACATTAAAGAAAGAAAATTATATCATTCTACTACTGGTACAAAAGAAAATAAGAAATCTACAAGTAAAGGAATTGGCTTTTACGTGTTTTTATTCATTGTTTTTATTATTGCATATTCATATTTTAGTTTTTACTATTTCACCTAAAGTAATTATTTGACAATGAAACTAAATAGAAAAAATCTTATTCTTGTTTTTTTTTAATTATTTTTCTAATTTTAGACCTATATATTGGTTCGGTAAAAATTTCATTTTTTGATATTTTCAAATCAATTTTTAATTCCGATAATTCATCTGAAATTGGTATTATTATTAAAGAAATAAGATTACCGAGAGCTATAATGGCTATTTTGGCAGGAGCATCACTTTCTATAAGTGGTCTTTTGATGCAAACAATATTTAGGAATCCTCTTGCGGGTCCTTATGTTTTGGGAATAAGTTCTGGAGCAAGTCTTGGTGTGGCTATCACAGTGTTAGGTGCAAGTAGCTTACCATTTCTTGCATATTTTACAGGAAATTGGGCAGTAGCAATATCGGGAGTTTTAGGCTCTGGAATTGTTCTAATAATAGTATTATCAATGGCTTCAAAAGTTAATGATATTATGACTATTCTAATTCTGGGACTTATGTTTGGAAGTGGGATTTCGGCTGTGGTAAGTATTCTTCAATATTTTAGTAACTCTGTTATTTTAAAAAACTATATTCTGTGGACACTTGGTAGTTTAAGTAGTACCACAAGTTCACAAATCCAAATATTATTTCCAATAATTGCTATAACAATAACTGCCACTTTTTTTCTATCTAAAACCCTAAATGCTATGTATCTTGGCGAAGAAACTGCCAAAAGTATGGGGGTTAATATTAAACTTACCCGATTAATTATATTTTCTTTAACAAGTGTTTTAACTGGTTTAATAACTGCTTTTTGTGGTCCTATTGGTTTTATAGGTATTGCAATTCCGCATATTGCACGTATTTTTTTTAAAACAGCAAACCATAATATTCTTATTCCAGGAACTATTTTTATGGGAGCAGTATTAATGCTTATAAGTGATATTATTTCACAAGTACCTGGATATAATATAATTATTCCAATAAACTCCGTTACAGCCTTGATTGGTATTCCTGTTATTTTTTGGATTATCCTAAAGAAAAAGAGAATTTAAAAAATGGTATTATTTTTGTTTGTTATAAAAAAATATTCATTTATTTGAAACATGCAGAGTAACTCAATATACTATTGTAAGGAATGATACAATTATTCAATTATTCAATGGTGCAATTATTCAATGATACAATTATTCAATGGTTCAATGATACAATGATACAATTATGTTACTATAAATCAAT